>NZ_WIWL01000169.1:0-66036 GCF_009600105.1 Pseudomonas sp. FSL R10-0056 | reverse complement strand
GTCACGTATCGGTGGGCTGCCCGACAGCGCGTTCGAGCATGATGGCCAGTTGACCAAGCGCGATGTGCGCGCCGTAACCCTCGCCCGCCTCGCGCCACTGCCAGGCCAATTGCTGTGGGACGTAGGCGCGGGCAGCGGTTCGATCGGCATCGAGTGGATGCGTACCTGGCCGAGTTGCCGCACCTTGGCGATTGAAGCCGACGAAGGCCGCCAGCAACTGATCGAACGTAACCGCGATACCCTTGGTGTGCCCGGCCTGCAACTGATTCGCGGCAAGGCACCCCAGGCTCTTGACGGTCTGGAGCCCCCGGACGCGATTTTTATCGGTGGCGGCGTAACCCGCGAAGGCGTGCTCGACACCTGCTGGCAGCGACTCAAGCCCGGCGGGCGGCTGGTGGCCAATGCCGTCACCCTGCAAAGCGAAATGCTGCTGATGAGCTGGCGCGAGCGCCACGGCGGCGAACTGACCCGCATCCATATTGCCCAGGCCCAGCCCCTGGGTGAATTCGACACCTGGCGTCAGGCGTTGCCGATTACCCTTCTGGACATGACCAAGCCTCTCGATGCGTGACGAAACTGCCGAACAACCCGCCCCCCTGCGCAGCGGCCTGACCACCGGCAGCTGCGCCACCGCCACCAGCCTGGCCGCTGCCCGCCTGCTGCTGGGCGGCGTGTGTAACGACGCCGTGCAAATCACTTTGCCCAAGGGTAAACAGGTGCAAATGCGCCTGGAGTTCTGCCGTCTGTGGGAAGACGGCGCCGAAGCGGGCACCATCAAGGACGCCGGCGACGATCCCGACGTGACCCACGGTGCACTGCTCTATTCACGGGTGCGCTTGCGACCTGAACCGGGTATTGGCTTTGTTGCTGGGCAAGGTGTCGGCACCGTAACCCGCCCGGGTCTGGTATTGAACGTGGGCGAGCCGGCGATCAACCCGGTGCCACGCAAAATGATCACCGAGCACCTGCAGCAACTTGCCACCGAACTGGGTTACGGCGGTGGCTTTGAAGTGACTGTCAACGTACAGGACGGCGAAGCCCTGGCCCTGAAAACCATGAACCCGCGCCTGGGGATTCTCGGCGGGCTGTCGATCCTGGGCACCAGCGGCATCGTGCGGCCGTTTTCCTGCGCGGCTTATATCGCCTCTATCCACCAGGGCATAGACGTCGCCAAGACCAACGGTTACCTGCACATTGCCGCCTGCACCGGCAATGCCAGCGAAGACACCATGCGCCGGGTCTACAACTTGCCGGAAATCGCCCTGATCGAAATGGGCGACTTTGTCGGCGCAGTGCTCAAGCATCTGCGCAAAGTGCCTGTGGATAAACTGAGCATTTGCGGCGGTTTCGGCAAGATCAGCAAACTGGCCGCCGGGCATATGGACCTGCACAGTCGCCATTCCAGCATCGACCTGCCGCAACTGGCCCAATGGGCAGCGGATATCGGGGCCGACCATCCACTCCAGGAGGCCATCCGCCAGGCCAACACCAGCCAGCAAGCCCTGGCGATGGCCAGTGCGGCCGGTATCGCGTTGGGCGATGCGGTGTGCCAGCACGCTCTGGACTTTGCCCGCAGCGTGGTGCCGGCCCAGGTACAGGTCGAAGTGTTTGCCATCGACCGCCAGGGCGGGATTGTCGGTCACGCCGGAGCCTTTGCATGAAACGTATTTTGTTATTGGGCGGCGTCACCGAGGCGCTGGCCATTGCCCGTACCCTGGGCCCGCAGCATGTCTACAGCCTGGCCGGGGTTGGCCGGGTACCGACGGACCTGACCTGCGAGGTACGGGTGGGCGGATATGGCGGCGCTGAAGGTTTGGCGCAGTACATCCGCGAACAGCGCATCGACATGCTGCTGGACGCCACCCACCCCTACGCGGCGAAAATCAGCCATAACGCGGCCCTCGCTGCTGCTGCCAGTGGCATCCCGTGCTGGGCGCTGCGCCGCCAGGCCTGGGTGGCGCAGACGGGCGATGACTGGCGTGAAGTGGCAGATTGGAGCGAACTGGTCGAAGCGCTCGCCACCTTCCAGCGCCCCTTGTTCACCTTGGGCCGTGAGCCGCTGGAGCACCTGCACGAAATTCCGCCAGAGCAGTTCTGGACCCTGCGCGCCCTCGACGCTTACCCCGGCACTGCACGCTGCGACGTGATTGGCGCACGCGGGCCGTTCCTCATCGATGACGAACGCCTGTTGTTTGCACAACGGCGCATCGACGTATTGATCAGCAAAAACAGCGGCAGCAGCGCCACCGAACCCAAGCTGCAAGTTGCCCGCGAGCGCGCAGTGCCGGTGTTGATCCTCAAGCGGCCGACGCTGGCGCAGGTGGATCGGGAGTTCCGGACGGTCGAGGAGCTGATGGAAGGGTTGGCGCAGGGGAATTATTTGTGAATGTGTAAAAGCTGGCGATGGTGTATCCTTCAGAATACGATCATGCCCCATGATCACTTTCGAACAAACACGCGAATTCGCCAAATGGTTGGGCGCACTTAAAGACAAAACCGGGCAAGCCCGCATTCTTGCTCGCCTGAAAGCAGCCGGTTTGGGTCACTTCGCCGACTGCGAGTGCGTCGGTGGCGGTGTTTACGAAATGCGGATTCACTGCGGGCCCGGTTATCGAGTCTATTACACCCGCAAAGGCGAAGTGTTCTACCTGCTGCTTGTTGGCGGCGATAAAACCACCCAGACACGAGATATAAAACGCGCAAAACAAATGGCACACACACTGGGTAATGAGGACTGACGCATGACCGAGCAACTTACCCGTTTCGATACCGTTGACTACCTGAAGTCCCCGGAGGATATGGCGGCTTACCTGGACGCCTGTTTCGAAGAGGACCCCGGCGACGGCAGTCTGATCCGAGCGGCGCTCAACGATATCGCCCGCGCCCAAGGCATGACTCAAATCGCCCGCGAAGCCGGGCTGGGCCGTGAAAGCCTGTACAAGGCCCTGGGCAGCAAGGGCAACCCCGAGTTCGCGACTATCATCAAAGTGATGAAGGCGCTGGGGCTCAAGCTGCATGCCACAGCAGCCTGAAATTTGCGCGTACTGGCCGATCGCGACACTTCGCCACACCCGCACTTTTTACTTACGCCGAGCATTCAGGCTAAATAGCCCCTTGATCGCTCCACTCACGGAATTCGTCATGTCCCGACAACGGTTTGCATTTGCCTGGATCGCCTGCTTTGCAGTGCTGTTCAACATGCTCGCCATGTCGATGGCCGGAGCGACCCAATCCGTTGAGCGAGGGCCCACCGAGCAGTTCATGTGGAGCAGCTTCTGCTCCTCCACCGGCACCAAGATGGTCGCCGTATCGTTGGGCACGTTCGAGCCCGCCGACAACCAGCATGACGATCATTCCACCATGCAGCATTGCTGGTGCTGCTCGGGCGCCGCGCCGGTGGTGGCGCTGCCCGCGCATATTCCCAAGCTCTACTTTGCCGCCATCGAGCGGGGCCACAGCCTGGTCCCGGATCACCTCAAGCGCCCCACCCCGCGCCAGCAATGGCCGAGCCTCAACCCCCGCGCATCGCCCCTGGTCTGATTCTTCCTCGCAACCCCTTTGCGTTTTGAATCGTTCCGGAGAATTGCCATGTTGAACCTTTCCCTGTTCAAGCACGTCGTGATTGCGGCGGCTGTGTTGCTGCCTGCCTGTTTTGCCAACGCCCACGAATACAAAAGCGGCGACCTCGAAATCGCCCACCCGTGGTCCCAGGAGCTGCCGCCCAATGCGCCCACCGTGGCCGCGTATTTCATCATTCACAACACCGGCAGCACGGCCGATCGCCTGGTCAGCGTCGACACGCCGATTGCCGATAAGGCCGAACTGCACCAGCACATCATGGAAGGCGACTTGATGAAGATGCTGCCCGTGGCCAGCGTCGAAGTGCCGCCCGGCGGCACCGTCACCTTTGCACCCATGGCGTACCACGTGATGATGTTCGGTCTCAAGGACCGCAGCCTGCTGCAGGACGGCAAGCACTTCCCGCTGACCCTGCATTTTGAAAAAGCCGGCGCCGTGCCGGTTGAGGTCAATGTGCAGAAGCAGGCACCTGAAGACAGCATGGAACACATGCACGCCCACTAACGGCCAAGGTTGCTGATCCCCGTGCGCGAACCTCGCGCCAGGCACTCCATGTCGCATATTCGCGGCAGTTGGCTGAGCCTGTTTGCCATGTTGATGATTTTTATCGGCCCGCTGATTTCCCAGGCGATGCCGATGGATCATCACGCCTCCATGCCCATGTCGATGGATATGAGCATGGACATGTCTGCGCACGCCGAACATGAACAGCCTTCAGCCGACCACCATGCCATCTGGGAAAAGTGCGGCTACTGCACCCTGCTGTTCAGTTGCCCGGCCTTGCCCGGCACCCCGGGCCTGACCCTCTATAACTCACCAGAACCCCGCAGTTACCTGGCCGCCAATCCCCGCCTGGGCCACGCCCGGCAACCGGTCTTCCCCGGCTCCCGCTCCCGCGCGCCTCCCGTATTCCTTTAGCTACCGACACCACAACACATCATCTGGCCGACCTGCATGCACTGTTTCAGACAGTCGCAGGTGCGTGGCCGAGTTGTATTCGTCTGACTATTGGAATGTCTATGTCCCGCTTTACTGCTGCCTCCCGTTTGCCCTTTACCCTCAGCACCCTGTGCTGTGCGATTCTGGCAACCACCGCTGTGGCCGACGAACATGCCGGGCACAGCAATGAGCTGAGCCCGCTGGTGATCACCGCCATCGCCCCCAGCTCACCGCTGACCATCGTCACCAACCCCAAGGACCCGCGCCAGCCCGTGCCTGCCAGTGACGGCGGCGACTACCTCAAGACCATCCCCGGCTTCGCCCTGATCCGCAACGGCGGCACCAACGGCGACCCGGTGCTGCGCGGCATGTTCGGCTCGCGCCTGAATATCCTTACCAACGGCGGCATGATGCTCGGCGCCTGTCCCGGGCGCATGGACGCACCCACCTCCTACATCTCGCCGGAAACCTACGACCAGCTCACGGTGATCAAAGGCCCGCAAACCGTGCTCTGGGGCCCGGGCGCCTCGGCGGGCACCATCCTCTTCGAACGCGAGCCCGAGCATTTCGGCGAACTGGGCACACGGGTCAATGCCAGCCTGCTGGCGGGTTCCAACGGGCGCTTCGACAAAACCATCGATGCCGCCGCCGGTGGCCCGCTGGGCTATGTGCGGGTCATCGGCAACACCGCCCATGCCGATGACTACAAGGACGGCAACGGCGACACCGTGCCGTCGCGTTACGACAAATGGAACGGCGACATTGCCCTGGGCTGGACCCCGGACGCCGACACCCTGCTGGAACTCACCGCCGGCAAGGGCGACGGTGAAGCGCGCTCGGCCGGACGCGGCATGGACGGCAGCCAGTACAAGCGCGAAAGCCTGGGACTGCGCTTTGAAAAGTCCAATATCGGCGACGTTCTCGACAAGATCGAAGCCCAGGTCTACTACAACTACGCCGACCATGTGATGGACAACTACACACTGCGTACCCCGTCGGGCACCGGCATGATGGCAGGGCCGATGGCGTCCAACGTCGACCGCCGCACCCTCGGTGCGCGGATCAAGGCCACCTGGCGTTGGGCCGATTACCAGCTAATCAGCGGCATCGATGCGCAGACCAACGAACACCGCAAACGCATGGGCATGGGCATCGATACCTACAAGGACCAGAACTGGAGCAAGGACGCCGATTTCCACAACTACGGCGCCTTTGGCGAGTTGACCTGGTACGCCGCCGAGCGTGACCGGCTGATTACCGGTGCTCGTCTTGACCGCGCATCCGCCAAGGATTACCGCGCCCGACTCGGCTCGGGGATGATGAGCAAGCCCAACCCGACCCTGGACAAGACCCGCGCCGACACCCTGCCCAGCGGTTTTGTGCGTTACGAGCATGACCTGAGCGACAGCCCGACCACCCTGTACGCCGGGCTGGGCCACACTCAGCGCTTCCCCGATTACTGGGAGCTGTTTTCGCCGAGCTCCGGCCCGACCGGTTCGGTGAATGCATTCGACGCCATCAAGCCCGAGAAAACCACGCAGCTCGATGCGGGCCTGCAATACAAGACCGACACCCTGGAGGCCTGGGCCTCGGTGTACGCCGGCGAGATTCGCGACTACATCCTGTTCGACTACACCAAGGGCTCATCCCAAGCGCAAAACATCAACGCCCGGGTCATGGGCGGCGAGCTGGGCGCGGCGTATCAGTTGACGTCAAACTGGAAAGCCGACGCCACCCTGGCCTACGCCTGGGGCAAGAACACCAGCGATGGCAAGGCTCTGCCGCAAATGCCGCCGCTGGACACCCGCCTGGGCCTGACCTACAGCGAGGACGACTGGAGTGCCGGCGCCCTGTGGCGCGTCGTGGCGCGCCAGGACCGCATAGACCGCAACGCGGGCAATGTGGTCGGCAAGGATTTCGGCAAAAGTGCCGGCTTTGGCGTGTTCTCGTTGAACGGTGCATACCGCATCAACAAAAACCTCAAGGTCAGCGCCGGGGTCGACAACCTGCTGGACAAAAACTACAGCGAGCACCTGAACATGGCGGGCAACGCCGGGTACGGCTACCCGGCCAATGACCCGCGCGCCATCAATGAACCGGGCCGCACGCTGTGGACCAAGGTGGATGTGAGTTTCTGACAAACCGCCAGCCCTCACCCCAACCCTCTCCGGAGGGAGAGGGAGCTGATTTGCGCCGTGCTTGAACCCGCAGCGGTCAGTCCCCTCTCCCTCTGGGAGAGGGCTAGGGTGAGGGTCTTTGCTGACGACAACAATTTCAACCTTGCGGAGCCGCTCACATGAGCCGACCAACACCGTCTTTCTACAACCTGGCCTGGCGCTGGCATTTCTACGCCGGGTTGTTTGTCGCCCCGTTTATGATCCTGCTTGCCCTGACCGGGATCATTTACCTGTTCAAACCCCAGCTTGATCCACTGCTGTACGACCATCTGCTCAACGTCACCCCGGCCCATCACAGCCTCAGCGCCGATGAGCAACTCAGCCGTGTGCAGGCCACTTATCCACAGGGCCATATCAGCCAGTACCTGCCGCCGATCAATCCGCAACGCAGCGGCCAGTTCGTGGTTCACAACGACGGGCACGAGCTCAATGTGTTTATCAACCCCTACACCGGCCAGGTGCTGGGCGAGCAGGATGCCAAGCTCAACCTGCAAGCCGTGGCGCGCGCCCTGCACGGCGAATTGATGATCGGCACCCTCGGCGACCGGCTGGTGGAACTGGCCGCTGGCTGGGGCGTGGTGCTGGTGGTGTCCGGCCTGTTCCTGTGGTGGCCGCGGGGGCAATCGGCTGCCGGAATTCTATGGCCGCGCCTGAGCAGGCGCGGGCGCGTGCTATGGCGCGACCTTCACGTTGTCACAGGGTTCTGGGGGGCCGCCTTGCTGCTGTTCATGTTGATCAGCGGCATGACCTGGACCGGCTTCTGGGGCAAGCAATATGCCGACCTGTGGAACCGTTTCCCGGTAGCCATGTGGAACGACGTGCCGAAGTCTGATATCGAGGCCCGCAGCCTCAATACCGCCAATCGCCAGACCGTGCCCTGGGCAATGGAAAACACACCGATGCCGGTCTCCGGCGCCCACGCCGAACATATGGCCCACGCCGCGCACACCTCAGGCCCCGCCGCCCCCGGCATCACCCTGCAAGCGGTGGTCGACACCGCCACGGCCCGCCAGGTCGAGGCCGGCTACAGCATCACCCTGCCGACCACCGCCACCGGCGTATTCACCATTGCCGTATTCGCCGACGACCCGCGTAACGACGCCACCCTGCATGTCGATCAATACACCGGCACGGTACTGGCCGACGTGCGTTGGCAGCATTACAGCAATGTCGCCCGCGCCACCGAAATGGGCGTGATGCTGCACGAAGGCAAGTTGTTTGGCCCGCTCAACCAGATCGTGATGCTGCTGGTGTGCCTGATGATCCTGCTCAGTTCCGTAAGCGGCCTGGTGATCTGGTGGAAGCGTCGCCCGCAAGGCGGTTTGGGGGTTCCGCCGCTGCGTCACGACCTGCCGACCTGGAAGGCCGGCGTTGCCATCATGCTCGCTCTGGCTATCGCATTCCCGCTGGTGGGCGCCTCGTTGATCGCAGTGTGGGGGCTCGACCGGTTATGGCTGATGGTGCGCAAACTACGGCCGGATGAGCGCCTTTCATAACCAGCATGAACCATCCGAGAGGCGCATTGCAGAGCCACCCCTATAATGGCACGCCAATATCATGCGCGAAATAAGTGTTACTGTATAACAAAACCATTTAAGCTCCATCACCCGCCGCCAGGAGGCAGCGGGGACACCCTCTGAAATAAGCGACTCACTGCCCTGATGAACAAGTACTTTTTGTCCAGTCTCTGCCTGCTGGCGCTGAACAGCGCCCAGGCCGATGACGCCGCCCCCTCTCTGATGCTGCCTGCCGCGAGCGTTACCGCGCCTGAAATCGAGATTGAAAGCATCGACCTCAAGACCGCCACCAGCGCCGGCTCACGCCTGAACCTTACCGGTCTCGAAACGCCTGCCAGCGTTGAAAGCCTGACCGGCGCGCAAATCCGCGCCCGTGGCGACCGCAGCGTGCAGGACGCCGTGACCCGCACCACCGGCATCAGCAACACCGGCACACCGGGTAACGGCGGCTCCGCCTATTCGGCCCGGGGTTTTGTCGGCGAAGGCTCGGTGATGCAGCTCTATGACGGCGTACGCATGTACAGCGGCGCGGGCACCGTGACCTTCCCGGTGGACGACTGGTCGGTGGAACGCATCGACGTGCTGCGCGGCCCGGCCTCGGTGCTGTATGGCGAAGGCGCTACCGGCGCAGTGATTAACGTAATCCCGAAAAAACCCTTCTCCGGTGCCATAGAAAACCATGTCCGTGTGGGCTACGGCTCGTACGACACCCGCCAGCAGGCACTCGACAGCGGCGGCTCGCTGACCGATACCCTGAGCTATCGGTTGAATATCAACCACGTCCAGAGCAATGGCTGGATCGACCACGGCGACTCCGAAAACACCTTTGTCAGCGCCGCTCTGCGCTGGCAGGCCAGCGATGACCTGGCGTTTACCCTGAGCCACGACTATGGCGATCAGGAGCCGCAAAACGATTTCGGCGTACCCCTGATCAATGGCCGGTATCACGAGAGCCTGCGGGACAAGAACTACAACGTGCGCGATGCAAAACTGCATTACAACGACCAGTGGACGCGCCTCAATACTGAATGGCAGATCAACGACGCCCTCAGTGCCAACAACGAGCTGTATTACCTCAAGGCCCAACGCCGCTGGCAGAACGCCGAAAACCACGCCTGGAATGAAAGCCAGCAGACCTTGCTGCGCAGGGGCTACTTCAGCATCAAGCACGAGCAGGAACAGGTCGGCGACCGCCAGACCTTCACCCTCAACCACGACCTGTTCGGCCTTGAAAGCAGAACCCTGGTGGGCGCGGATTACAACCGCATCCACTTCAACCTGCACAGCAACTCGCCGTATAAAGACGTGAATGAAAACGGTCAGCCGATTGACCTGTACCACCCGGATCGTGGCGAATTTGAAAGTGACTCGCCGTACCGCGATCAATACACCACCACCACGCAACAGGTTTCGCTGTTCGCCGAAAACCGCACCGAGCTGAGCGATCAACTGTCGCTGGTCACCGGCGTGCGCCGCGATATCGTGCATCTGGACCGCGATGACTTCGCGGTCAATGGCGACGCCACTCGAACTGACCGCAGCCTGTCGGCCAACAGCTGGAAAGTCGGGTTGGTATACGAACTGACACCGGACATGTCGATCTATGCCCAGCAAGCCACCAGCGTTGATGGCGTGGGCGGCTTGATCAGCCTGAGCGAAAAGCAGCAAAACTTCGAGCTGGCCCATGCGCGCCAGACCGAAATCGGCTTCAAGCAGATGTTCTGGGATCAGCGCGGCGAATGGACCCTGGCGGCCTATCACATCGTCAAAAAAGACCTGCTGACCTCCGACCCGAATATCCCGGGCAATACGCTGCAAGTGGGCGAGCAGTCCTCCAGCGGCCTGGAAGCCAGCCTTGACCTGCAACTGCCGCAGCGCTGGGCGTTGCAAGCCAACGCCTCGGTGGTGCGCGCGCAGTACGACAAGTTCGACGATGAAGGCGTATCGCGCAAAGGCAACCGTCCCACCGACGTACCCCGTCGCACCGCCAATCTGTGGTTGAGCAAGGCCATCAACGATGATGTAAGTGCCGGTGCCGGCGTGCGCTATGTCGACTCGCGTTATGCCGACATGGCCAACAACGTCGAGCTGCCGAGCTACACCGTGGTAGACGCCAGCGTGAGCTGGAAAGCGATGCCCAAAACCACCCTGGGTTTGCGTTTGAACAATTTGTTCGACCGCCAGTACGCCGTAACCCAATACAATGGCGGCCAGCAATGGATCATGGGCGAACCGCGTTCGTTTTTCGTGACGGCTGATTACACCTTTTAACCGCTGGCCCTCACCCTAACCCTCTCCCGGAGGGAGAGGGCTAGGGTGAGGGGCTTTTGACTTTAAAGAACAACCGGACTTTTATGACCCGCCTCACCCTCACCCAGCTCGCCTGGAGCCCTCTGGGCCACGGCCATTGCCATCACCAGTTCCAGCTGCGTGATGCCAACCTGCATGTCGCGGCGGGTGAGTTTGTGGGGCTGATCGGGCCCAACGGCAGCGGCAAGACCAGCCTGTTGCGCTGCGCCTACCGTTTCAGCAAGCCGCAATCGGGCACTGTCCAGCTCGACCGCCACAATCTCTGGCAGCAATCACCCCGCTGGTGCGCGCAACGCATCGCCGTGGTGTTGCAAGAATTCCCCGACACTTTCGGCCTGACCGTCGATGAAGTGGTCGCCATGGGCCGTACCCCGCACAAAGGCCTGTTCGATGGCGACACCCAAGCTGATCGCCAACTGGCTACAAACGCCCTCGCATCCGTCGGCCTGCAGGGTTTTGAAGACCACGCTTTCGCCACCCTCTCGGGCGGCGAAAAACAACGGGTGATCCTGGCGCGTGCCCTGACCCAGCAACCCGAACTGCTGATCCTCGACGAGCCCACCAATCACCTCGACCCGCGCTATCAACTGGAGTTGCTGCAACTGGTCAAGCGCCTGAACATCGGCACCCTGGCCAGCATCCACGACCTCAATCTGGCCGCTGCCTTTTGTGACCGGCTGTACGTCATTGACCACGGCAAGATCATCGCCAGCGGCACGCCCCGTGAAGTTTTGACTGTGGAGCTGTTGCGCGACGTGTTTGGCGTGGCGGCCCTGATCGACGACCATCCGCTGTCCGGCTACCCGCGCATAACCTGGATAACCCACGCATGAACCTGATTCGTTTCGCCCTCTGCCTGGGCGCAGTGCTCGCCTCGCCCCTGGCCTTTGCCGAGGCCACGCAGTACCCGCTGACTATCAAGAGTTGCAATCGCGACGTAACCTTCGACCAGGCCCCCAAACACGCGGTCAGCCATGACATCAACATGACCCAGATGATGCTCGCCCTCGGTCTCAAGCCACACATGGCCGGCTACAGCGGGATCAGCGGGTGGAAGGCCGTGACCCCGCAGATGAAAGTGATCCTCGATGGTCTGCCGGAACTGGCGAGCAAATACCCGTCAGTGGAAACCCTGCTCAATGCCAACGTCGATTTCTTCTTCGCCGGCTGGGACTACGGCATGCGCGTGGGCGGCGACCTCACGCCGCAAACCCTGACCCCGCTGGGCATCAATGTGTATGAGCTGACCGAGTCCTGCGCATTTGTGATGAAGCGCCCGCCCGCCAGCATGGAAGACACCTATAACGACCTGCGCAACCTGGGCAGGATCTTCGACGTGCAGGATCGCGCCAGTGCGTTGATCGCCCAGATGCAGGCAAAAATTGCAGACGTCCAAAACACCCTGCCCACCTCGAAGCCCCGGGTTTTCCTGTATGACAGCGGTGAAGACCGGGCCATGACTTCGGGCAAACTGGGTATCCCCCACGCATTGATCGAAGCCGCCGGTGGCAACGATATCCTCAGCGATATCGACGCCAGCTGGACCCGTATCAATTGGGAAACCGTGGTCGAGCGCAACCCCGAAGTCATCGTGATCGTTGATTACAGCGAGGTCACCGCCGAGCAGAAACAACGCTTCCTGGAAACCAACCCGGCGCTGCAATCGGTAGACGCGATCCGTAACAAGCGCTTTATCGTTATCCCTTATGTGCAGGCCACGCCGGGCATCGACAACGTGCTCGCCATCGAAACCCTGGCTAAAGGCTTTCACCCGCAATGATAGCCAGCCGCTACGCCCTGTTGCTCACTGGTCTTGGCGCATTGCTGCTGGTGTCGTGTGTGGTTTCGCTGGGTTTTGGCCCGGCGCGGGTGCCAGTGGACGTGGTGTGGCAGATTCTGCTGCACAAGCTGTTTGGCATCGGCGACGTTAACTGGAGCGCGGGCCAGGAACATATCGTGTGGCTGATCCGCGTGCCGCGCATGTTGCTGGGGGCGCTGGTGGGCGCAGGGCTGGCACTGATCGGCGCGGTGTTGCAGGCCGTGACCCGCAACCCCCTGGCCGACCCGCACCTGCTGGGTGTGACCAGCGGCGCCACGCTGGGGGCGGTGATTGTGGTGCTGCATGTGGGCGAAATCGTCGGGCTGCTGACCCTGCCCATTGCCGCATTTATCGGGGCGCTGTTGAGCATGGCTCTGGTACTGGCCATCGCCAGCCGACACGGCCGGCTCGACAGCGACCGTTTGCTGTTGTGCGGCGTGGCCGTATCCTTTGTGATGATGGCCGTGGCCAATACCCTGCTGTTTCTGGGCGACCACCGGGCCAGTTCCGCGGTGCTGTTCTGGATGCTTGGCGGGCTGGGACTGGCGCGCTGGGAGCTGCTGGCCATCCCCAGCGCCAGCGTGCTGCTGGGGCTGGTGTTGCTGCTGGGTATGGCACGCCCGCTGAATGCCCTGATGGCCGGCGAACAAACCGCCGTGACCCTGGGCTTGAATGCGCGCAATGTGCGCCTGCGGGTATTTTTGATCGCCTCGCTGATGACCGGCGTGCTGGTGGCCATCAGTGGCTCCATTGGTTTTGTCGGGCTGATGATTCCGCATATCGCCCGCCGCCTGGTGGGCGCGGAGCATCGACGTCTGCTGCCGGTATCCGCCTTGCTGGGCAGTGTGTTCCTGGTCTGGGTCGACGTGGCGGCACGCACCCTGATCGCCCCCGAAGACCTGCCCATAGGCGTGGCCACGGCGGCGATTGGCGGGCTGTTTTTTATCGGGTTGATGCGCAAACGCTAACACCGCCTGACAGGCCGGTAGTGAGTCAAACCCGCAAAGCACCAAGGTGAAGCACAACCCCGCACCACCCCTTCCCGGCGGCACCAAACGGGTGCGTCGTCGCGCCCACTCTTCGCGCAAAATACTGTTCCAGAGCCCTTTTCAGGTATAGGCACAGCCTTTGCTAAAGACCTCTCCAGTCATTGAATTCATCACTAAAAAATCAGAGACCTGGAGATCGCACCATGAAGCGTCGTAGCTTGATCAAGGCTTTCACCCTGAGCGCCTCCATCGCAGCCATGGGCATGACCTGGACGGTGCAAGCCGCCGAGACCATCAAAGTAGGGATTTTGCATTCGTTGTCCGGAACCATGGCGATCTCCGAAACCTCGCTCAAAGACATGGCCCTGATGACCATTGACGAGATCAACGCCAAGGGCGGTGTCAACGGCAAGATGCTCGAACCCGTAGTAGTCGACCCGGCCTCCAACTGGCCACTGTTTGCCGAAAAGGGCCGTCAGCTGCTGACTCAGGACAAGGTTGCGGTGGTGTTCGGCTGCTGGACATCGGTGTCGCGCAAATCGGTACTGCCGGTGTTTGAAGAACTCAACGGCCTGCTGTTCTACCCGGTGCAATACGAAGGCGAAGAGATGTCGCCCAACGTCTTCTACACCGGCGCGGCGCCGAACCAGCAAGCGATTCCAGCGGTGGAATACCTGATGAGCGAAGACGGCGGCAGCGCCAAACGTTTTGTGCTGCTGGGCACCGACTACGTGTACCCGCGCACCACCAACAAGATCCTGCGCGCATTCCTGCATTCCAAAGGCGTGGCCGACAAGGACATCGAAGAGGTCTACACCCCGTTTGGCCACAGCGACTACCAGACCATCGTGGGCAATATCAAAAAGTTCTCGGCGGGCGGCAAGACAGCGGTGATCTCCACGGTCAACGGTGACTCCAACGTGCCCTTCTATAAAGAGCTGGCCAACCAGGGCCTGAAAGCGACCGACGTGCCGGTGATCGCGTTCTCGGTGGGTGAAGAGGAGCTGCGCGGCATCGACACCAAACCGCTGGTGGGTAACCTGGCGGCGTGGAACTACTTCCAGTCGGTAGAGAACCCGGTCAACGCCAAATTCGTAGCTGACTGGAAAGCCTACGCCAAAAAACACAACCTGCCGGGCGCCGACAAGGCCGTGACCAACGACCCGATGGAAGCCACCTACGTGGGCATTCACATGTGGGCCCAGGCGGCCGAAAAAGCCAAGTCCACCGATGTCGACAAGGTGCGCGAAGCCCTGGCGGGCCAGACCTTTGCCGCGCCTTCGGGCTACACCCTGACGATGGACAAGACCAACCATCACCTGCACAAGCCGGTAATGATCGGCGAGATCCAGCCGGACGGGCAGTTCAGCGTGGTATGGCAGACCGAAGGGCCGATCCGCGCCCAGCCGTGGAGCCCTTACATCCCGGGCAATGACAAGAAGCCGGATTACGCGGTGAAGAGTAACTGAGGCCAGCCTCATCGTTGTGCTTTTGTGGGAGCGGGCTTGCTCGCGATGCAGTCAACACGGTTTGACTGAAAGACCGCGTTGCCTGCATCGCGAGCAAGCCCGCTCCCACAGGTGTGTTGAATTGCTTCTATCTGTGCAAGGCCATAACTATGCCCACTGCCCTTTACCGCGTTATCGTCGCGCTACTGCTGTTGCTGCCCCTGGCCGCCCACGCCGACGACGCCAGCGACTTCGCCGCAGCCAATAACGCCCAGCAAGCCCAACTCCTGGAAAGCTGGGCCGCACAACCCGCGCCCGCCCGCATCGAACTGATCAACAGCCTGCAACAGGGCCAGGTCACCGTAGACGGCCAGGTTAAAACCCTGCGCCTGAACAACCGCTTGCGCGGCTTGATCGATACCGCACTGGCCAGCCATCAACTGCTGGCAGCCGACCCCGAGCTGCGCTTGAGCGCAGCGCAACAATTGCAGAAATCCGCCAAACCGGCGCAACTCAATTTCCTCGACCAACAACTGGCCGCTGAAAAGGACAGCGATGTGCACAGCGCATTAAGCCTGGCGCTGGCCAATCTGCAATTGGTCGACCCCAACCCTGCCGTGCGTCTGGCCGCCGTGCGCCTGCTGGGCGAAACTGGCGAACCGCTGGCCCGCACCCGCCTCGAAAACCTGCTGCAACCAGGGGTAGAAACCGATGCCAGCGTGCACACCGCCGCCGAAACCAGCCTGGTGCAAATCAAACGCAAGCTGCTGATCGGCGACCTGCTGGGGCAGGCGTTCAGCGGTTTGTCCCTCGGATCGATCCTGCTGCTGGCTGCACTCGGCCTGGCCATCACCTTTGGCCTGCTGGGGGTGATCAATATGGCCCACGGCGAAATGCTGATGCTCGGCGCCTATTCCACCTACTGCGTGCAGTTGCTGTTCCAGCGCTTTGCTCCCGGCGCCATCGAGTTCTACCCGCTGCTGGCCCTGCCCGTGGCGTTCTTCGTTACCGCAGCCGTGGGCATGCTGCTGGAGCGCACCATCATCCGTCACCTCTACGGCCGCCCGCTGGAGACATTGCTTGCCACCTGGGGCATCAGCCTGATCCTGATCCAGCTGGTACGTGTGCTGTTCGGCGCGCAAAACGTCGAAGTGGCCAACCCGGCCTGGCTGTCGGGCGGGCTGCAAGTGCTGCCCAACCTGGTGTTGCCGTATAACCGTCTGGTGATCATCGTCTTCGCCCTGGCCGTGGTGGTACTGACCTGGCTGCTGCTGAACAAGACCCGTTTGGGCCTCAACGTGCGCGCCGTTACCCAGAACCGCAACATGGCTGCCTGCTGCGGTGTACCCACCGGGCGCGTGGACATGCTCGCCTTCGGCCTGGGCTCGGGGATTGCCGGACTTGGCGGCGTGGCCTTGAGCCAGGTAGGCAACGTCGGCCCGGATCTGGGACAGGGCTACATCATCGACTCGTTTCTGGTGGTGGTGCTGGGCGGCGTCGGCCAATTGGCCGGTACTGTGTATGCGGCCTTTGGCCTGGGTATCGCCAACAAGATCCTCGAACCGCAGATCGGTGCCGTGCTGGGCAAAATCCTGATCCTGGGACTGATCATTCTGTTTATCCAGAAGCGTCCGCAGGGGCTCTTCGCGCTTAAAGGACGGGTGATCGACTGATGAATCAGCCTCTGATGGTCACTGCTGCACAAAAGGCCGGACCTGCGGTCACTACACTGGTGGGCGTTCTGGTCCTGCTGGTATTGCTGGCCCTGCCGCTGCTCTCGCTGTTGCCCGCCGACAGCCCGTTGCAGGTCTCGGCCTACACGCTGACGCTGGTGGGCAAGATTCTCTGCTACGCCATTGTCGCCCTGGCCCTGGATCTGGTCTGGGGCTACGCCGGGCTGCTGTCGCTCGGCCATGGTCTGTTCTTCGCCCTGGGCGGTTACGCAATGGGTATGTACCTGATGCGCCAGGCCTCGGGCGACGAGCTGCCGGCCTTTATGACCTTTTTGTCGTGGACCGAGCTGCCATGGTACTGGGTCGGTACCGAGCATTTCTGGTGGGCAATGTGTCTGGTGGTATTGGCTCCCGGCCTGCTGGCCCTGGTGTTCGGCTTTTTCGCCTTTCGCTCGCGGATCAAGGGCGTGTACTTCTCGATCATGACCCAGGCCCTGACCTTCGCCGGAATGCTGCTGTTTTTCCGCAACGAAACCGGCTTTGGCGGCAACAACGGTTTCACCAATTTTCGCAGTATTCTGGGCTTTGGCATCACCGAGCCGGGCACGCGCGCGGCGCTGTTTTTGGCCACCGTGCTGCTGCTGGTGACCAGCCTGTTCCTTGGCTGGCGACTGGCGCGCAGCAAGTTCGGCCGGGTATTGACCGCACTGCGCGACGCGGAAAACCGCCTGATGTTCTGCGGCTACGACCCGCGCGGTTTCAAGCTGTTCGTCTGGGTACTGAGCGCCGTGCTGTGCGGCCTGGCCGGGGCCTTGTATGTGCCCCAGGTGGGCATTATCAACCCGGGTGAAATGTCGCCGACCAACTCCATCGAAGCCGCCGTATGGGTCGCCCTCGGCGGGCGCGGCACCCTGATCGGCCCGCTGCTGGGGGCAGGCGTGGTCAATGGCATGAAAAGCTGGTTCACGGTGGCGTTCCCCGAGTACTGGCTGTTCTTCCTGGGCGCACTGTTTATCGTCGTGACCCTGTACCTGCCTAAAGGCGTGATCGGCCTGCTGAAGAAAAGGGGCGAACAATGAGAATCACACCGACCGCCGAATTCATGCTCGAACCGGTGCTGGACGCTGGCAGCAGTCGCGACGCCATCGGCCTGGGACAAGCCGCCGGGCCGGGCCTGAACACCCGCCACGGCACCCTCCTGACCCTGGAAGACATCAGCGTCAGCTTCGATGGCTTCAAGGCCCTGAACAACCTCAACCTGTATATCGGCGTCGGTGAACTGCGCTGCATCATCGGCCCCAATGGTGCGGGCAAGACCACCATGATGGATGTGATCACCGGCAAGACCCGGCCCAGCGAAGGCCAGGCCTGGTTTGGCGAAACCCTCGACCTGCGCCAGATGAGCGAAGTACAGATCGCCCAGGCCGGGATTGGCCGCAAGTTCCAGAAGCCCACGGTATTCGAGGCCCTGAGCGTGTTCGAGAACCTGGAGCTGGCGCAGAAGACCGACAAGTCGGTGTGGGCCAGCCTGCGCGCGAAACTGACAGGAGAGCAAAAGGACCGTATCGGCGAAGTGCTGCATACCATCCGCCTGACCGGCTCGGCCCTGCGGCCTGCGGGGCTGTTGTCCCACGGGCAGAAACAGTTTCTGGAAATCGGCATGTTGTTGATGCAGGACCCGCAACTGCTGTTGCTCGACGAGCCGGTGGCGGGCATGACCGATGCCGAAACCGAGTTCACCGCCGAGCTGTTCAAGAGCCTGGCGGGCAAACACTCGCTGATGGTGGTGGAGCATGACATGGGCTTTGTCGGCTCGATTGCCGACCACGTCACCGTGCTGCACCAGGGCAGCGTATTGGCCGAAGGCTCGCTGGAGCAGGTGCAGGCGGATGAACGGGTGATCGAAGTCTACCTGGGTCGCTGAAAACTGCCCGCTCCCACAGGGGCATGGAGAGAACTGAACATGCTTAACGTCGAAAAACTGCACCAATACTACGGCGGCAGCCATATCCTTCGCGGCCTGTCCTTCGAGGTCAAAGTCGGTGAAGTCACCTGCCTGCTCGGCCGTAATGGCGTGGGCAAGACCACCCTGCTCAAATGCCTGATGGGCCTGTTGCCAGTCAAGGAAGGCAGCGTGCAGTGGGAGGGCCAGCCCATCACCACGCTCAAGCCTCATCAGCGGGTCCACGCAGGGATCGCCTATGTGCCCCAGGGCCGGGAGATTTTCGGGCGCCTGACAGTGGAAGAAAACCTGCTGATGGGCCTGTCACGCTTTCCCGGCGCCGAGGCCAAAGAGGTGCCGGCGTTTATCTACGAACTGTTCCCGGTGCTGCTGCAAATGAAACACCGGCGCGGCGGCGATTTGTCCGGCGGCCAGCAGCAACAGCTGGCCATCGGTCGCGCACTGGCCAGCCGCCCGCGTCTGTTGATCCTCGACGAGCCCACCGAAGGCATCCAGCCCTCGGTGATCAAGGAGATCGGCGCAGTGATCAAAATGCTCGCCGCCCGCGGCGATATGGCGATTTTGCTGGTGGAGCAGTTTTATGACTTTGCCGAGGAGCTCGCCGATCAGTATCTGGTGATGTCGCGAGGTGAAATCGTGCAACAGGGGCGTGGCGAAAATATGCAAACAGAGGGTGTGCGCGGGCTGGTGACGATTTAATCTGTCCCTCTTTCCTGGTGCTTTTCTTACAAAGAAGTCCTACATATGAACCTGCCGGCCAATACCGCATTGTTCACCCCCAGCTGGCTCGCCGAGCTGGAGCTGGGCTATGGCCGTTTTGGCGACAGCACCCGCCCTACCCTGCGGCGCCACCTCGGCCCGTTGCGGGTGCAAAAGCATTTGTACGCCGAAGGCCCCGAGGTGTGCCAGCACATCATCGTCCACCCGCCGGGGGGGATTGCCGGGGGTGACCAACTGAATATCAGCGCCAGCGTCGGCCCCGATGCCTGGGCGCAATTGACCAGCCCCGGCGCGGCCAAGTGGTATCGCGCGGCGGGCCCGGCTTACCAGACAGTCGAATTGAACGTGGCTGCCGGCGCGACCCTGGAATGGCTACCGCAAGAAACCATCGTGTTCAGCGCAGCCCAGGCCGAACTCACCACCCGTATCGAACTTGCAGGCGATGCACGGCTGTTTTACTGGGACATGGTGGCGTTGGGGCGGCTGGCCAGCGGCGAGCGTTTTGAGCACGGGCATTTTCAGTCACGCCTGGATATCCGCCGCGACGGCCAGTTGCTCTGGCATGAACGCCAGCGCATTGCAGGCGGCGACGGGCTGCTGGACTCGCCCATCGGCCTGGATGGCAACCCGGTGTTTGCCACCTTGCTGGTAACGGGTGAAGTCAGTGCCGAGCTGCTGGAACGCTGCCGCGCGCTGGCCAACCCGGTACGCGGTGATTTGACTCAATTACCGGGTTTACTGGTAGCGCGCTGCCTGGCCAGTGAAGCCTTGCAGGCGCGCAGCTGGCTGATCGATTTATGGCGCTTGCTGCGCCCGGCATTGCTGGGGCGCGAGGCGTTGGCGCCACGCATCTGGAGTACCTGAAGAGCCCCTCTCCCTCTGGGAGAGGTTGAGAGCCAAGGCCCGACTCATTTTTAACTGCCGAACACGGACCCGACCATGGACCTGACTCCACGCGAAAAAGACAAGATGCTGATCTTCACCGCCGGCCTGCTGGCCGAGCGGCGGTTGGCCCGCGGTGTGATTCTCAACTACCCGGAAACCATCGCCTATATCTCCGCAGCCCTGCTCGAAGGTGCCCGCGATGGCCGCACCGTCGCCGAGCTGATGCACTACGGCACCACCCTGCTGACCCGCGACCAGGTGATGGAAGGCATTCCGGAAATGATCCCCGATATCCAGGTCGAAGCCACCTTCCCGGATGGCACCAAGCTGGTCACCGTCCACCAACCCATCGCCTGAGGCCGAGCATGTCTTATGTCATTCGTGATGCAGTCGCGGCGGATCTGCCGGCGATTCGCGATATCTACAACGATGCGGTGCTCAACACCCTGGCCATATGGAACGAAAACACCGTAGACCTGGACAACCGCCAGCAGTGGTTCGACGCACGCCAGGCCCAGGGTTACCCGATTCTGGTGATCGTCGACGACACCAATATCGCCCTGGGCTATGCCTCGTTCGGCGACTGGCGGCCGTTCGAGGGCTTTCGCCATACCGTTGAGCACTCGGTGTATATCCACCCCGAGCAGCGCGGCAAAAAACTCGGGCCACAGTTGCTGGCCGAGTTGATCAAGCGCGCCCGTGCCTGCGACAAGCATGTGATGGTTGCCGCCATCGAAGGCGCCAACGCGGCCTCGATCCATGTCCACAGGCAACTGGGCTTTGTCACCAGCGGGCGCATGCCGCAAGTGGGGATCAAGTTCGGCCGCTGGCTAGACCTGACTTTTATGCAACTGATGCTTAACCCCGGCGCCCTGCCGCCCAAGGAGCTCGCACAATGAACGCCGAACAGGTGGTACGCGTGACGGCGCAGAGCTTTGCTCAGTACCGCGATGACTTGATTGTGCTGCTGCTCGATGCGGTCGGGCACGGTGCATCGGTGGGTTTCATGAACGACCTGGATCAGCCTCAGGCCAGCCGTTACTTCAACGAAGTTCACGGGCAACTGGAACAAGGCAATCTGCTGCTGTGGGTACTGGTCGAAGACCAGCGCGTGCTGGCCAGCGTGCAACTGGTGCTGTGCCAGAAGGCCAACGGCCTGAACCGTGCCGAGGTGCAAAAACTGCTGGTGCTCAATGAAGTGCGTCGCCGCGGCCTGGGACAGGTACTGATCCACGCCCTGGAGCAAGGCGCCCGCGAGCAAAAGCGCGGCCTGTTGCACCTGGACACCGAAGCCGGCTCCCCGGCGGAGAACTTCTACAGTGCCCTGGGCTACACCCGCGTGGGCGAGTTGCCCAACTACTGCCAAAGCCCCGACGGCCACTACAGCCCCACGGCCATCTACTTCAAAACCCTGAGTGAGCCGCAATGATCCCGGGCGAATACCGCATTGAGTCGGGCGAGATCGAACTGAACGTCGGCCGCCGCACCCTGGTCCTGAGCGTAGCCAATCGTGGCGACCGCCCGATCCAGGTCGGCTCGCATTATCACTTTTTTGAAACCAACGACGCCCTGATGTTTGACCGTGGCGACAGTCGCGGCATGCGCCTGAACATTCCGGCTGGCACCGCCGTGCGCTTCGAGCCGGGGCAAACCCGTGAAGTGGAACTGGTGGAACTGGCCGGTCTGCGCCGGGTGTTCGGCTTCGCCGGGCGGGTGATGGGCAATCTGGATTGACCCACAGGGTCCGAACCAATTTTTAGGAACTCACCATGAAAATCTCCCGTCAGGCTTACGCCGACATGTTCGGCCCCACCGTCGGCGACAAGATCCGCCTGGCCGACACCGAGTTGTGGATTGAGGTCGAGCACGACTTCACCACCTACGGCGAAGAAGTGAAGTTCGGCGGTGGCAAGGTGATTCGTGACGGCATGGGGCAGAGCCAACTGCTCGCCAGTGAAGTGGTCGACACGCTGATCACCAATGCGCTGATTATCGATCACTGGGGCATCGTCAAAGCCGATGTGGGCCTCAAGAACGGGCGCATCCACGCCATCGGCAAGGCCGGCAACCCGGATATCCAGCCCAACGTCACCATCGCCATCGGCGCCAGCACCGAAGTGATCGCCGGCGAAGGCATGATCCTCACCGCAGGCGGCATCGACACCCATATCCACTTTATCTGCCCGCAACAGATCGAAGAAGCGCTCAACAGCGGCGTGACCACCATGATCGGCGGCGGTACCGGCCCGGCCACCGGCACCAATGCCACCACCTGCACTTCGGGGCCGTGGCACATGGCGCGCATGCTTCAGGCCGCCGATTCGTTCCCGATGAACATGGGCTTTACCGGTAAGGGCAACGCCAGCCTGCCGCAACCGCTGATCGAACAGGTCGAAGCCGGAGCCATCGGCCTCAAGCTGCACGAAGACTGGGGCACCACCCCGGCGTCCATCGACAACTGCCTGACCGTTGCCGACCTCTATGACGTGCAAGTGGCGATCCACAGCGACACCCTGAACGAGTCGGGCTTTGTCGAAACCACCCTCGCCGCCTTCAAGGGCCGCACCATCCACACCTATCACACCGAAGGTGCCGGTGGCGGGCATGCGCCGGACATCATCAAGGCTTGCGGCCTGACCAACGTGCTGCCCAGCTCCACCAACCCGACGCGGCCTTTTACGCGCAACACCATCGACGAACACCTCGACATGCTGATGGTCTGCCATCACCTCGACCCGAGCATCGCCGAGGACGTGGCTTTCGCCGAAAGCCGGATCCGCCGCGAGACCATCGCCGCCGAAGACATCCTCCATGACCTGGGCGCGTTCTCGATGATCAGCTCCGACAGCCAGGCCATGGGCCGGGTGGGCGAAGTGATCACGCGCACCTGGCAAACTGCCGACAAGATGAAAAAACAGCGCGGGCCGCTGCCTGAGGATGCACCGGGCAACGATAACTTCCGCGCCAAGCGCTATATCGCCAAATACACCATCAACCCGGCGATCACCCATGGCGTAAGCCATGAAGTGGGCTCGATCGAAGTCGGCAAGTGGGCCGACCTGGTGCTGTGGCGCCCGGCGTTTTTCGGCGTCAAACCGACGTTGATCATCAAGGGCGGGGCCATTGCGGCAAGCCTGATGGGCGATGCCAACGCCTCGATCCCCACGCCGCAACCGGTTCACTATCGCCCGATGTTCGCCAGCTACGGCGGCTCGCGCCACGCCACCTGCCTGACCTTTATCAGCCAGGCCGCGTTTGACGCGGGCGTCCCCGCAGCGCTGGGTTTGCAAAAGCAAATCGCGGTGGTAAAGGGCTGCCGGGATGTGCAGAAAAAGGATCTGATCCACAACGGCTATCTGCCGGCGATCGAAGTCGACCCGCAGACCTATCAGGTCAAGGCCGACGGTGTATTGCTGTGGTGTGAACCGGCCGAGGTCCTGCCGATGGCACAGCGCTACTTCCTGTTCTGACACCCCGTATTTGCAGGGGGATTGGCGGTTGTACTGGAACGCTGCATTTGGCGTTAAGATGCGGCTCCATTTTTTACAACCGCTCTTGCAGCAAGGCGTGTGGCCATGGGCCTATCTGAATTCATCGTGCTCAATGTAGATCGCATCGTCGATGAATGGGAGCAGTTTGCCGAAACCATTACCCCGGCAGCCGAATCCATGAACAGCGTCGCGCTGCGCGACCATGCCAGGGAAATCCTGCTGGCTGCCTCGCGGGACATGAACACCGCGCAAACGGCCAGCGAGCAGCAGGCCAAGGCCGAGGGTGAAGGCCCCGAAACGAGCCCTGCGCTGGATGAAGCAGCTGCCAGCCACGGCGAACTGCGCCATACCGTGGGTTTTGATCTGGTGCAGATGACTTCGGAGTTCCGCCACCTGCGCGCCTGCGTCATCCGCCTGTGGGTCGCCAGCATCCAGGCCCCGGCCCACGAGCACCTGCTCGACATGATCCGCTTCAACGAAGCCATTGACCAGGCCCTGGCCGAGTCCACCGCGGCCTATGCCGAACAGGTCAATCGCTCACGCGACATCTTCCTTGCCATCCTGGGTCATGACCTGCGCGCACCGTTGCAGGCAGTGAGCATGTCCAGTGAAATGCTGGAACGCAAAACCAGCCTTGACCCTGCGGCGCAGCCTTATCTGCTAGCCATCAGAAACGGCACGCGGCATATGGGCGCGATGGTCAATGACCTGCTGGAGTTTGTGCGCAGCCGTCTGGGCACCAGCCTGCCGATCGAGCCCGAGCCGATGGACCTTGCCCAGGCCTGCCAGGCGGCGCTGGATGAAGCCTGCGCCGGGCAACCGGATTGCGCGCCGGCACTGCAGGTCGAAGGTGATGTGCAAGGGCACTGGGATCCGCGCCGGTTGGGGCAACTGCTGCAAAACCTGATCGGCAATGCCCTGCAGCACGGTGCGCGCCGGGGCAAGGTGACATTGCACCTGAGCGGGGACAGCGAAGCGGTGACCTTGCGCGTGCACAACCTGGGCATGCCCATCGCCGAAGACGCCCTGGGCACCCTGTTCGACCCGCTGGTGCGCAGCCCGAGCGAAGACCTGACCCAGCCGGGTACATCCACCAGCCTGGGCCTGGGGTTGTTTATCATCAAGGAAGTGGTGGACGCCCACCAGGGCAGCATCGACGTGACCTCGACCGAAGCCGAGGGCACGACGTTTACGGTGGTGTTGCCCAAAAACGCCTGAGCCCTGGGCAAACACAATCTGTGGGAGCGGGCTTGCTCGCGATGCAGCCGCCGCGGTCTACCAGGAACACCGCGCCGAGGCCATCGCAGGCAAGCCAGCTCCCACAGAGCCTTTAGGCAGGCTTCATCTATTGCGTCACAAACCGCCCCAACTGCTGCTTCAATCGCTGATTTTCAGCACGCAACTGCTGCACTTCCTCGAGCAGGTCCAGCGCCAGCGCCACACCCTCCCATTCCATCTGCAGATCATCACGCAGCTTGGCCGCGCGTCTGGCGATGACCAGTTCGTAGTCTTCAAAACGCCACACGTCAGGCGTGCGGCCCTGAGGTTCGATAATTCCGTGTTCGACAATCTCTATCACGTAAGTGGCCGGGATATTGGCCTCTTCGCAGAACCTTTCCATGTCCAGCTGAACGATCAGGGTGCTGCTCATGATCAGTTACTCCATTGGGCTCTCGGATCAAATGCTGCTTTGTCGGCAAGTTCTTGCCACAGGGCCTTGGTGGCCTCGTCGCCATGGGTCGGCATGACCACTTTCAGTTGCGCATACAAATCACCGCGCTGGCCTTGCTTGTCCACCAGGCCGTGCCCCTTGATGCGCATGCGCTGACCGCTCTGGCTGTCAGGGCGAATGGTCATCATCACCTTGCTGGTCAGGGTCGGTATCGCCACCTTGGTGCCCAGCGCAGCTTCCCACGGCGCCAGAGGAACCGTGATAACCAGGTCATGGCCTTCAACATCGAACTTCGGATGCGGTGCAAAACGGATGATCAGGTACAGATCACCGTTGGCCCCGCCACCCACGCCAGGGCCACCCTGGCCTTTAAGGCGGATGCGCTCACCGTCGGTCACACCGGCCGGGATCTTCACGTTCAGGGTCTTGCTGACCCCGCCTATCTGAAAGCTGATGGGCTTGGACTCACCCGACAGGGTTTCTTCAAGGAAAATCGGCAATTCCATTTCAACATCCTGCCCGCGACGGCCCGCACTGCGGCCTGATTGCCCACCAAAACCGCCACCACGCGAACCGAAGATCGAGCTGAAGAAGTCCGAAAAATCGCCATTGTCTTCGAAACCGCCGCTGGAACGGCCTTGCCAGCCCGGCGGCCCCTGGAACGGCTGGCCATGCTGGCCGTATTTGCGAATTTCGTCGTATTCAGCGCGTTTTTCGGCGCTTTTAAGCGCTTCATACGCCTCGTTGACATCCTTGAACTTGCTCTCGGCGTCCTTTTCCTTGCTCACATCCGGGTGATACTTGCGCGCCAGCTTGCGATAGGCGGTCTTGATCGCCTTATCGTCCGCCGTGGGCTCGACACCCAGGATCTTGTAATAGTCTTTGAAGTCCATGTAAGGATCACCATCCGTTATCAATATCGCGCAGCTCAGGTCACCAGAATGCTCCGGTTGCCCGGCCTGTCATTTGACCGGCCTCAAGAACAGCGCTGCCAATGTTTATCGGCAGCCTAAAGACTGCCACGCCAATGACTGGAAGTTTGGGGATCAAGGATAGTCTTTCAAGTGGATTAAAACCTGCGATTTAACGATTAGTCGTGCTTCGATTCTGCGGCGGTCTGACATACACTGCGCGGCCGTTTTTTGACCGGAACACGAAAGACATGAAAAGCGCCTCTCCAGCACGTGCCTGCGGTATCGACTTCGGCACGTCAAACTCCACCGTCGGCTGGCTGCGTCCAGGCGTGGAAACCCTCATTGCGCTGGAGGACGACAAGATCACCCTGCCCTCGGTGGTGTTCTTCAATATGGAAGAACGCCGCCCGGTGTACGGCCGTCTGGCGCTGCATGAGTACCTGGAAGGCTACGAAGGCCGCCTGATGCGCTCGCTCAAAAGCCTGCTGGGTTCCAAGCTGATCAAGCACGACACCAGCGTTCTGGGCACGGCGATGCCGTTCAAGGACTTGCTGGGGCTGTTTATCGCCCAGCTGAAAAAGCGCGCCGAAGCGACCGCCGGTCGTGAATTCGAAGAAGTGGTACTCGGTCGCCCGGTATTTTTCGTCGACGACGACCCCCTGGCCGACCAGGAAGCCGAAAACACCCTGACTGACGTGGCCCGCGCCATCGGCTTCAAGGAAGTGTCCTTCCAGTACGAACCGATCGCCGCGGCATTTGACTATGAGTCCACCATCGAGCGCGAAGAGCTGGTGCTGATTGTCGATATCGGCGGTGGTACGTCCGACTTCTCCCTGGTGCGCCTGTCGCCCGAGCGCCGTGGCCTGGACAACCGCCAGGACGATATTCTGGCCACCGGCGGCGTACACGTGGGCGGTACCGATTTCGACAAACAGCTGAGCCTGCAAGGCGTGATGCCATTGTTCGGCTACGGCAGCCGCATGAAAAGCGGCGCCTACATGCCTACCAGCCATCATATGAACCTGGCGACCTGGCACACCATCAACTCCGTGTACTCGCAAAAATCCCAGCTGTCGCTGGGCAGCATGCGTTACGACATTGAGGATACCGGCGGTATCGACCGTCTGTTCAAACTGATCGAGCAGCGTGCCGGACACTGGCTGGCGATGGAAATCGAGCAGACCAAGATCGAACTGACCCACAACGACAGCCGCCATGTGCCGCTGGACCGGGTTGAAGCGGGGTTGAGCGTAAACCTGAGCCGGGCGATGTTTGAAGAGTCCATCGACAACCAGCTGGAACGCATCCGCAACAGCGTGACGCAATTGCTGGGCAATGCCGGCGTGGGTGTCGAGCAGGTGGATACGGTGTTCTTCACCGGTGGTTCAAGCGGGATTCCGGCCTTGCGCCAGAGCGTCGCGGCCATGTTGCCGAATGCGCAGCATGTTGAAGGCAACATCTTCGGCAGCATCGGCAGCGGTCTGGCGATTGAGGCCAAAAAGCGTTACGGCTAAAACCCTCGCCCCAACCCTCTCCGTCCGGGAGAGGGTTGGGGCAAGCCGTTACACCAACCCCACCTGCTTCAACTCACTCTTCAAATACGCATAGTAGATCGGCCCCGCCACCACGCCCGGCAGGCCGAAGGCTGCTTCAAAGACCAGCATCGCCAGCAGCAATTCCCACGACTTGGCACTGATTTGCCCGCCGACGATCTTGGCGTTGAGGAAGTATTCCAGCTTGTGGATAACAATCAGATAACCCAGCGCCCCGATCGCCACCCAGATCGATAGCGACAAACCGACGATAGTGATCAGGGTGTTGGAAATCAGGTTGCCAATCACCGGCAGCAAACCCAGCAGGAAGGTCAGCACGATCAGGGTTTTGGTCAGCGGCAGATGCACGCCCAGCAGCGGCAGGACTACAGCCAGAAAGATCCCGGTAAATACCGTGTTGAGCAGCGCGATCTTGATTTGCGCAAAAACGATATTGCGAAAGGCTTGTACCAGCAGGTGCAGACGCTCGAACAGCGCAGCCGACAGCGGCTTGCGGCGGCTGATATCAGGAATGGTCTGCAAGGCCATGATGGCCCCCAGCACCATGCCGATCAGCAGGGTCACGAACATATGCGCGGCGTCTTTGCCCACCAGTTGCAGATCGCTGAGGTGCTTGTTCATCCATTGCCCGATGGCAATCCGGAACTCGGCAGCACTGGCTGGCAGGTAGCTGTCCAGGAACGGCGGCAACTGGCCGCGGGCCCGATCGACTACGGCCATGAATTTATTCAGTGAAGCGCCGGGGTTTTCCGCCTCATGCAACAGAAAACTGATGGCACCGGCAAAGATCAGCGCCAGTACGCTGACAATCACCGTACCCAGCAAAGCCACCGCCAGCCAGCGCGCACGGCGCCCGGCAATCAGACGCTGCAATTGCGGGGTGAGCATATTGACCAGTTCGAACACCAACAAGCCCGCCAGCAGGCTGGGCAACAAACGCAACGGGAAAACCAATAGCAGGCCGCCAGCAATAATGATGTAGCTGGCCAAGACGATGTGACGCTGAGAAAACGATGGCATACAGCCTCAAAACTGACAGCGTGAAAGGACAAGCAGTCTGCCAGCCTTCAGCTGCGAGCACTAGAATTTGTGACTGGCGGGAGGGCATACACCCTGTGGGAGCGGGCTTGCTCGCGAATCAGGCGCTGCGGTATGTCAGTTAAACCGCAGTGAGGCCATCGCGAGCAAGCCCGCTCCCACAGTGCCGATCATTTTTTCTTCAGGCAATCACTCATAAAGGCTTTGCGCGCATCGCCCTTGAGGGCCTGGGTGCCGGCGGTGGCATTGCAGGTTTTCATCTTGTCCTGCTGCGTCGCGGGCTTGGCTTTGAGGCAGGTACTCATAAAGGCTTTGCGCTCATCGCCCTTGAGGGCCTTGGCACTGGCGTCAGCGTTACAGGTGGTCATTTTGTTTTGTTGGGCCGTGGCCGCAAAGCCCTGGGAACACAGGAGCAGACCTATCATCAGCAAAGGAACACGCAGCATCTTCATGGAGTTTTCTCCTTGTTGGCGCGCCAACGGGCAGCGCGATTCCTGAAGTGTAGACAAACTCTGTTACAGCACTCGTGCCTGACGTCGATACTGCTCCGGGGTACATCCGGCCTGGCGCTGGAACATTGCGATAAACGCCGACGAGGTGCTGTAACCCAGGTCGAAGCCCACGTCCTGCACGCTGCGCGCCGATTCCAGCGCCTCAATCGCGGCCAGAAACCGCAGACGCTGACGCCACTCGCCAAAGCTCATGCCCAGTTCCCGCACAAACACCCGCGCCAATGTACGTTCGCTGACATGCACCTGCTGCGCCCACTGGCCCAACGGGCGGTTGTCGCCTGGGCTCTGTTGCAGCGCTTCCAACACCAGCAACAGGCCCGGATGGCTGGCATAAGGCAAGAAGCACTGATGCACCGGTGCCTGGCGCAATTGATCGACCAGCACCCGGGCCAGCCTTATATCGGCTTCGCTTTGCGGGATATTGATATCGCGGCGGGCAAAGTCGCTGAGGATGGCCTTGAGAATATCGCTGATAGCCAGGGTGACCGGGGTGGTCGGCAAGTGCTGGCAATGCACGGCATCCAGATACACCGAACGGTAAACAATAGCCTGGGCGTTGTAGGCACTGTGCTCGGTGTTGGGCGGCACCCAGACCGCGTATTGCGGCGGCGACATAAAGCGCCGGCCATCGACTTCAAAGCGCATCACACCGTGGGCCACATAATCCAGTGAGCCCCAGGCATGGGTATGGGGCACGGCATGGCTGTGGGCCTCAATCTCGGCATAGCGAAAGTAAACCGGCGCTGGCAGACCGTCGAACTCGGGGACGTTGATCAGATTCTTGTGCATGCTGTCTGGATACGGGGTGAGGTTGGCTGGATCGCAGTATAGGCTCGCAGACAGACAAGCGGATAATCACAGCTCATTAACCCTGTGGTTGTCACCGATGCAATACGCTTACCCGCTACTGGCCATTTTGATCTGGGCCGGCAATACCGTTATCAACAAGCTTGCGGTGGGAGCGATCTTCCCGTCCGAGATCGGCTTTTATCGCTGGCTGCTGGCTGGCCTGCTGTTTACCCCCTTTATGCTCAAGCCGGTGATGAGCAACTGGCCGATCATCCGCCCCAACCTGGGCAAGATTTTCATCCTCGGCGTGCTCGGCATGGCGGTGTACCAGAGCCTGGCCTACTACGCGGCGGCCCGTACGTCGGCGACCAATATGGGCATTATCCTGTCATTGATGCCGCTGATGGTGCTGAGCATGTCGATTATCAGCCTGGGGCAGCGCCTGACTGCCGGGGCCTTGGTGGGCGCGGTCGTATCGTTTGTCGGGGTACTGGTGGTGGTGTCGAGCGGCAGCCTGGCGGCCTTGCTTGATCATGGCCTGAACCTGGGTGACGCGATGATGCTGGTCGCCACCCTGGCCTATGCGGTTTACAGCACCCTGCTGAAAAAATGGCAACTGCGCCTGCCGCCGCTGCAGATGCTGTATATGCAGGTGCTGGTGGCGATTGTGGTGTTGTTTCCGCTGTACCTGGCCTCACCTAAGGTCGGGCCAACGGTGCATAACATGGGGCTGGTGCTTTATGCCTGTGTGCTGGCGTCGATGATCGCACCGCTGGCCTGGATGAAAGCCGTGGCCAACCTTGGCCCGAGCCGTACCACGCTGTTCTTCAACCTGCTGCCGTTGATTACCGCGCTGATCGCAGCGGTGGTGCTCAAAGAGCAACTACATGCCTATCACCTGATTGGCGGGGCGCTGACTCTGGGAGGGGTAATTCTGTCGGAGCGCTGGACTACGCCGTTGCGGGCGGCGTGATTTAGCCCTCACCCCAGCCCTCTCCCTGCCCGCTTTCGATGTCCGGCTCAAGCCTTCGCAGGGAGAGGGAGTCAACTGGTGGCGTTGCCCGGATCCACTTTTGCCTTTAGTCCCCTCATCCTCTCCCTCCGGGAGAGGGTGAGGGACTTTTGATCTACTTCACCGTCTTCGGCACCTTGCCCTGCTGCATTTGTTGCAGCAGCGGCGCGCACTGGTTGGGTTCGCCACCGCTTGGGGCGACCAACGCCAGTAATCCCGCCGCCGGCCCTGCAATCACACCCAATGCCACCATGCCCGCACCACGCAACAGCAGCGGCACGGCTTGCACACCCGCTGACGGGTTGGCAAAGGTACCGCGTACATACAGCGGTGAACGCAACGAAAACAGACGCAAGCCCTTGGACTCTGGAGTGATCTTCAAGTCCAGCTGCTCGGTAGCAAGGTTGATCGTGCCATCGATATAGATAATCGCGTTCTCGGTATCGAAAACAAACAATCGGGTACTGGCCAGCCCGTTCTTGATCCCCAGGTCCGCTGCCGCGCAGTTGATCTTCACGTCCTCGTCGCCAAAAATCTTGCCCACTACATAGTTGCCTACGTTCAGGCCGGCAATTTCCATAAGGCTGCGACTGATAGCGCCGTCATTGATGATCATCTTCAGATCACCGTTGGCGGTGCCCAACAACTTGGCCACCGAATTGCCGGTACCGGTAATCGTGGCATCACCATTGAGTTCGCCGAAGCTGGTTTTCATCGGCTCAAAGGTGGGAAACAGTTGCTTGAGTTTAAAGTTGCGCGCGGTCAGCCTGGCGCTGCCTTTCAGGGGCGCAGCACGGCCGTTGAGACGAATCTGCGCATCCAGCTTGCCACCTGCCACGCCAAAACGCAGCGGCTCAAGACTCAGTTCGCCATCATTGAGCACCACATGGGTGTAGAGGTCGGTAAACGGCAGCTCGGCGCTTTGCACGATACGTTTGCCGGTGAGTTCTACGTCTGCGTCCATATCGCGCCAGCGCTCGGTGCGAAACTCTTCCACCGGCAGCACCTTGCCCGCAGGCTGCTTGCTCTCGCTGCCCCGGGCTTTTTGCTGGGTGTTGGAGTCGGCACCGATCAACGGCCCCAGGTCAGCCATCAGCAACTGGTTGGACACCAGCTTGCCGGACAGCTTGGGCCGCGGCTGGCTGGCCACGTATTTCAGATCGCCATGGATATCACTGCTGCCGATTTTGCCGTTGAAATTTTCATAGCTGAAGGTCGCGCCACTGGCTTCACGCAGTTTGGCGGTCAAATGGCCGTCGGTGGAGTACGGCGGCGAATCCGGCAAGGTCACGCCGGTCAACGGATAGAGGTTACTCAGGCTGGTACCGGCCAATTTCAGGCGCAGGTCCAAGGCACCCAGATTGAGCGGGTCGGTCAAGGTCCCGGCCAGCTCGACATGGCTGTCGGCAATGCTGACCCGGGCTTGCAACGGGAAAGGCTGTGTCGCGTCCTGCAATGCCAGCAGACCGCCAATTTTACCGCTGCCGTTGAGCTGCTGACCGTGGTACTGGCCTTTGACCTTGAGGGCGAACGCATAGTCCTGCGGTTTGCCGCCCTTCTCCAGGGCCTTTTTCGCGTCTTTTTCGCCGACGATCTCGCTAAACGGGATGGGTTTGCCCAGCGAGTCGATCAACACGTCCAGTCGGGTTTTCAGGGTCTGGTCATTGAGGGTCACATGCCCCTTGTCGAAGCCGATAGCACCGATGTCCAGCGTCCAGGCTGAAGGCTCGGCATCCGGGTCCTTGGGGTCGAAGGTAAAGGTCCAGTTCGCCCGGCCATCAGCCAGGCGCTCAAGACTGGCGCTGGGCTCTGTCAGATTGATGCGCGGGATATCCACGGTTTGGGTCAACAGCGCCAGCGGCGACAGGCGCAGCTCGACTCTTTTCAGGCTGGCCATTTGCGCAGTTTTCGCCCACTCGGGGTTGCCCAGGGTCAGGTCCTGAGCAATCACATGGGGCCACGGCACCCAGGCCCGCCAGCCGCCCTGATCCTCTTCGCGCTGCCAGCGCACAGCCAGGTCACCGTTAATAGCAAACGGGCGGTGGAGGATTTCAGACACTTTGCTGTTGATGGTCGGCTTGATGCGGTTCCAGTCGAAGGTAGCGAGGATCACCACCAGCACGGCCACCAGCAGAACGAAAATACCGCCTGCCCAGGCAAGGGTCTTACGGGTGCGCGTCATGTCACGGCTCCTTGAATTCCACAGAACGTCCCAGTTACGACGCCATAAATGTACGACTGGCAAAGACGCCGGAAGGTTTAACCCCGGTACGGCTTTCGTATAAAAAATTTCAAAAGCCCCGGGCTAGAGCCTCCCAGCCTGAACAATCAATTTTGTCGATTATCACCATTGGCCGTATGAACTTTGATATCCGGCAGCCAAGCGTAGCATTGCCATCACACCTACTTAGTTGCATTGCTACGGAGCACACACCATGAAACGCCCAGTCCTGTTTGGTCTTTCCCTTTCACTGATGGCCTTCAACGCCTTCGCCATGCCTGCCGATGAAGAGCCGACCCCAATGGCCCAACCAGCATCGAGCTCCTTGAGCCAGCCGCTCAACCCGGTTGCCGAAGACGGCGCACAACGTACCCTGGACCAACAAAACAGCTATGCCGAAGATGGCTACGATCGCACTCCGGGCAGCCAGTTTGTCGCCGAAGGTGGCGCTGATCGTCTGGCAGAACGCAACAAGCATGCGAGCTAAGCCTTTCGCAGGTGTGGGAGCGGGCTTGCTCGCCAATGCATCCCTGCCGCTGATCCGCTAGCCCGCGTAACCTGCATCGCGAGCAAGCCCGCCCCCACACTTTGTGCAGTACACCGTTCGACGTCATCAAAGCCGATTTGCTAGAGTGCGCCGCTGTACTTGTCTGGAATACCAGCCCCGATGCTGCCTCGTGCCGAACAGAAGCAACAAACCCGCCTTGCGCTGATGGATGCTGCCCGCCACTTGATGGAGTCGGGTCGCGGCTTTGGCAGCCTGAGCCTGCGCGAAGTCGCAAAGACCGCTGGCATCGTGCCGACCGGTTTTTATCGCCATTTCAGCGACATGGACCAACTGGGCCTGGCCCTGGTCAGTGAAGTCGGCCAGACCTTTCGTGAAACCATTCGCCTGGTGCGTCACAACGAACTGTTTATGGGCGGTGTGATCAACGCCTCGGTGCGAATTTTTCTCGACGTGGTAGAAGCCAACCGCTCGCAGTTTCTGTTTCTGGCCCGCGAGCAATACGGCGGTTCGCAACCGGTTCGCCAGGCCATTGGCGCCCTGCGCGAAGACATCACTTCGGATCTGGCGGCCGACCTTGGCTCCAAGCCCAAGTTAGCGCACCTGAATCATGCCGGCCTTACCGTGATCGCCGATCTGGTGGTCAAAAGCGTATTTGCCGCCTTGCCCGACGTGATCGACCCGCCTGCAGATTCACTGCCCGATCACCTGCAGCCCCAGGCCAAGATCAGTCAGCAACTGCGCTTTATTTTTATCGGGCTCAAGCACTGGAAAGGCCTGGGCAGTACCGAGTAATCGCAAGCGCACCCCATTGGTGCGCCGATGCGCAGATTGCGCACTTATATAGAACATCTTCATCTTTCTGCACCCTTTTTGGGCCTGCATTTGCAGCCTCCGACCGGGTTGGCAAGCCCCTTGCTGTGGTTGGAGTAATGTCCATTGCAGGAAGCCTTCCGATGCTGGTGATTCATCGCAGAGTCCAGTCCCACCCCGTGTGGAGCGCCGAGTTACACCTGAACTTCGAAGCCCGCAGCAAAAGTCGCCTGCGTTGTTTCAGCAGCAGCGGCGAAGATGTCGGCCTGTTCCTTGACCGTGGCCAGTCACCGCTGGTCGATGGCGAATTTCTGCAGGCTCAGGACGGGCGCATCGTGCGCGTCTGTGCCAGCCCCGAAAAGCTCCTGCATGTCACCTGCTGCAATGCTTTTGAACTGACCCGCGCCGCTTATCACCTGGGCAACCGCCACGTCGCCCTGCAAGTGGGTGATGGCTGGTTACGCCTGCTTGACGACTACGTGCTCAAGGCCATGCTGGAGCAACTGGGTGCCCATATCGAGGCCATCGAAGCACCGTTTCAGCCCGAACACGGCGCCTATGGCGGTGGCCATCACCACTCCCGTGCGGGCGAAGAGGATTTCAACTACGCCCCGCGGTTGCATCAGTTTGGTGTGCGCTTGTGAACCCGGCCTGGGCGCTCTTGCGCCTGGCCAGCCCGCAGCTGCCCATTGGCGGCTACAGCTATTCCCAGGGGCTGGAAATGGCCGTTGAAAACGGCCGCGTGGCTGACCCGGCCACGGCAGCGCGCTGGATCCGCGATCAATTGCTGCTCAACCTCGCCCGCTTCGAGGCGCCCTTGTTGCTCGCCCACTGTCAGGCCGCAGCGGATCAAGACTGGAACGCTTTGCAGCGTTTGTGTGACGAGCATCGCGCCAGCCGTGAAACCCGCGAACTGCATCAGGAAAGCCGGCAAATGGGGTATTCCCTGCAACAGTTACTCACCGGCTTACCGGAGCTGGACGAGCCCGCACGCGAGTTTCTCGCACAACAGGCCGAGCCCCATCTGGCGCTGGGCTGGGCATTGGCCGCCCGCGCCTGGGGCATCGACCCACAGGACGCATTGGCCGCCTGGCTCTGGAGCTGGCTGGAAAACCAGTTGGCCGTGCTGATGAAAACCCTGCCCCTGGGCCAGCAAGCGGCCCAGCGCATGACCAGCGAACTGTCGGCTGCGTTGCAGCAGGCCCAGCAACACGCTAGTAGCCTCCACTTATCCCACATTGGCAGTGCCGCTTTCGGCCTGTCTTTGGCGAGCATGGCCCACGAGCGCCAGTACAGCCGCCTGTTTCGTTCCTAGGAGAAAGCAATGAACACACAGCCTTTGCGTGTTGGCATCGGTGGCCCGGTAGGCTCCGGCAAAACTGCGCTCACCCTGGCCCTGTGCCTGGCCCTGCGGGAAAAGTACAACCTGGCCGTCGTCACCAACGATATCTACACCCGTGAAGATGCTGACTTTCTGGTGCGCAATGAGGCGCTGGCGCCAGAGCGGATCATTGGTGTAGAAACCGGCGGCTGCCCGCACACAGCGATTCGTGAAGATGCGTCGATCAACCTGGAAGCTGTGGATCAGTTGAACCGACGCTTTCCCGGCCTTGATCTGATTCTGGTGGAATCGGGTGGGGATAACTTGTCGGCCACCTTCAGCCCGGAGCTGTCCGACCTGACCATTTACGTGATCGACGTGTCCGCCGGGGACAAGTTGCCGCGCAAGGGCGGGCCGGGGATCTGCAAATCGGACCTGCTGGTGATCAACAAAATCGACCTTGCGCCGCTGGTGGGCGCATCGCTGGAACTGATGGACAGCGACACCAAGCGCATGCGCGGTGCAAAACCCTTTGTGTTCAGCAACCAGAAGACCGGACATGGCCTGGACACCATCGTGGCGTTTATTGAGCGTCAAGGATTGTTGATCCAATAGCGGTGAAATCATCTGTGGGAGCGAGCCTGCTCGCGATGGCCGCGACGGGGTACATCAGAAAAACGCAGCGATGCCATCGCGAGCAGGCTCGCTCCCACAGAGTTGAGATCATCCGGGGAATCACGGTGTATCATGTCGCGCAATCGCCCCAGCCGTGACGACACCCACCGATGCCTGATGTAGCCAGCTCCGACTTCCCGCTTGAACTGACCGCCCAATTTGCGGCAGTACAGCAGCATTTTCGCCAGGTCATCGTGCCGCTCTGGCAAGGCCCCGGCTGGAATGCCGAACTCGCACTGCCCTTCGAGGCCTTGAGCCCCACGCACCAGCCGCTGCCACCCCATCGCTACCGGGCAATGGCTTGCGCACGGCAGCTGTACCTGTTCGCCAGCCTGATCGACGACCCGGCGTTCCCCGGTGCCGCCGAACGCGCTGCTGAACTGTTCCGCTCGCTGCACCTGCATTTTCATGACGCCGAGCACGGTGGCTGGTTCTACAGCATCGGCCCCGATGGCGCGCCGCTGGATCAACGCAAAGACCTTTACACCCACGCCTTTATCATCTTTGCCTGTGCCCATTACTGGGCGAAAGTGCGCGAACCACAGGTGGCGTCGGCGCTCAATGGCGCACTGGCAGTGGTGGCTGAACGTTTCAGTGACGGCAACGGCCTGTATGAAGCCAGCCTGGAGCGGGATTGGTCGCCACTGGGCAGCGGCCCGCTGCAAAACCCGTTGATGCACTTGGCCGAAGCGTTCCTGGCCACTTTGTCGGTACGTGACGATAAGCCAGTGCAGACGGCCTTGCTGGCCCTGGCCGAGGGTATGCAACAGCGCTTTATCGAGCCTGTGCATAACGTCATGCTGGAAAAACCGCTCGGAGCTGTGGATAACTGGTTTGAACCGGGGCATCAATTCGAGTGGTTCTTTTTGCTGGAGTCTTCGCCACTGCTGCGCCAGACGCCGTTGCACGGTTCGCTGGAGCGGGCGTTCGGGTTTGCCGAGCAGGTGGGGGTCGACCCGCAGAGCGGCGCGGTGTGCGGCATGCTGGCCCCTGATGGCAGCCTGCGCGATGGTACCCAGCGTATCTGGGCACAGGCCGAGTACCTGCGCGCCCTGACCTTACGCCCGAACAACCAGGCACAGGTGCAGCGTCAATTGCTGGCGCTGCAGCAGAAGTTTCTACATGCCGGTGGCTGGTACGAATGCCGCGATGGCGCGGGCAAGGTCAGCCGCGAGGATATGCCGTCGACCACGCCTTATCATCTGGCCACCTGTTACAGCGGTTTGGCGCAATACCTCGGCTAACACCAACAGCTGTGGGAGCGGGCTTGCTCGCGATGGCATCACCGAAATAGTCCTGACAAACCGCGCCGCCTGAATCGCGAGCAAGCCCGCTCCCACCACTCAAGGCTGGCTCAGGCAATCCACTTACGATCACCGGTAAAGCTGATGGTCAGCCAGCGCGCACTGTCCGCGGCACCCAGCAGCCCGGAGATCTCTTCGCGCAGTGCATCAAGGGTCTTCACGCTGGTCAGTGGATAACCTGCCGGCAACACGATATGAATCTCTATAAACCGTGCCCGCCCGTGCTTCTGCACATAGGTTTTGTAGCCTTCAAAACCATGCCGCGCCGACATTTCCTCGAGCACATCCCGCACCTTGTCATCCAGCGCATCCGGGACAATCCCGAGCACATCACGCAAGGCCGGCTTGAGGATCTTGAACGCCGGCGCAAGCATGCTCAGCGCCAGCAAAATCAGGATCCCCGGGTCAACATAAGCGGCCCACTGTGCATAACCCTGCTGCTTCAACAGCAACGCCGTGACAAAACTTATCAACAGCCCCACCGACAACATGGCATCCACCAGCCAGCTGACATTATCGAACTGGATCAGGGTTGACTTGAGCTTGCGATTTTTGCGCTTTACCCAGAAGTAGTAGGCAAATTCAACAACGGTGAACACCGCCGCATAGACGATCACCAGCCCCAGTTCGATATCACGCCCGCCATTGATAATGCCGAACACGCCATTGAGAAAGGCGTAGATCGCAATCAACAACAGGAAGCTGCCTTCAATCAGCAGCACCATGGGCTCAAGGTGCCAAAAACCGAACTGGAAACGCTGGTTGCTTTCCTTGGCGATCAGTTGCGCCGTAATCAGCATCAGCACTTTGATAAAAGTCGCGATCAGAGAGAAAAACCCATCGAACATGATGGATTCGGAACCCGAAATAAAACCCGTCACGATGCCGGCAATGGCCACCGCGAACATTAGAACGGTCGATTGCTTGAGCAGTTTCTGCTCACCACGGTTACTCACACAAACTCCTTTTCAGCCCGATTGAATGCGACCCCCTCAGGAGGTCGCAGGTGGGCTGCCAGGGGTGAGTTTACTCCTTGGCGTGGCGCTCGATGGCAAAACCGCTCCAGGACTGCGTGACGGGCATCAGCTCAAGGCGGTTGATGTTGACGTGGGCCGGAGTATTGAGCACCCAGAAAATGGTCTCGGCGATGTCTTCTGGCTGAATCGGTTCGGCGCCCTGATAGGTCGCGTCGTAGCGAGCCTTGTCGCCGCCAAAGCGCACCATCGAGAACTCGCTCTCGCACAGGCCCGGCTCAACGTTGCTGACCCGCACGCCCGTGCCCTGCAAATCGCAGCGCAGGTTCAGGGAGAACTGTTTTACAAACGCCTTGGTACCGCCATACACATGGCTGCCGGGGTAAGGATAACTACCCGCGATGGAACCCAGGTTAACGATCCCGGCACCACGGCCGTAGGCAATCAGTCGTGGCAACAGCAGGCGGGTGGTATAGAGCAGGCCCTTGATATTGGTGTCGACCATGGTCTCCCAATCGTCGAGGTCGCATTTGGGCGCAGGGTCGGTGCCCAGGGCCAGGCCCGCGTTGTTGATAAGCCCACGCAATGTGCTGAACGAAGGTGGCAAACCGGCAATCGCCGCTTCCATCGCGGCACGGTCGCGCACATCCACCACCAGGCCGTGTACTTCGGTTTGCTTGGATAACTCTTCGCACAATGCTTTCAAACGGTCTTCGCGTCGCCCCGTCAACACCAGTTTCCAGCCTGCCTGTGCAAACTTGCGTGCACATGCTTCACCAAATCCGGAAGTCGCGCCCGTAATAAACAGGGTGGAAGTCATCATGTTCTCCTTGGCTGGCGGGCATCGGCCGCCGTTGAATTGGACGTTGAGCAGAATGCCCCGGCTAGCGTTCAGCGGCAACCTGCGGTGTTTTCAAAACAAGTCTGTACAAAAAACAACCAGCACGCGACAAGCCACGACGAACAAGGGCTGGAGCCATATGCGCTCACCTTATCCACAGGCCCGTCCACAGTCTTTGGGGGCAACTCCAAAAAGCGCAAAGCCCCGATCCACAAGGGATAGAGAGCATCGGTAAGACTTTTTTACTTGACCCGGGCACACCCCGCATGCAGACGCCCCAAAAAGGTGCAACCGTGGAAAATCCGCCAGATAGCCAGAGGCCAGTAATTACGCTGCCTGGAGCATTCTTTCCAGAGTTTAACCACAGACTTATCCACAGGTTAGTCATTATTTCCAGAAGCTCTTTACACCCGTACAAACCTGTTGACAAATCGGCGCAACGGCTGCGCAAAAGCCGCTGGTCGAAAAATAACCACCCAGCTGGACACCTTGTAAATAAAGGGCTACAGCCAACTACTCCCACGTTACCCACAGCCACCTCCACAGCAAACGGGGACAAGTCAAAATGATGACAAAACAGGTAATTGCAGCGGCTTTATGTCGCGCTTTCACAGCGTTGTAATATTGTTTTCCACAATTTGCGGCGAGGGCGGGCGGGGTGGAATTGTCTGACAAAAAGACATGTGGGAGCGAGCCTGCTCGCGATGGGATCGACGCGGTGATTCAAACAAACCGCAGTGATGCCATCGCGAGCAGGCTCGCTCCCACACAGAGAGATGTGAAATGCCTGTTAATGCCCGCCCAAATAAGCGTTACGCACCTCCTCGTTACTCAGCAGTTCCTTGCCGGTGCCGGTCAGACGGATTTCACCGTTGACCATCACATAGGCCCGGTCCGACAACCGCAGGGCATGGTTGGCGTTCTGCTCCACCAGAAAGATGGTCATGCCAGTGCCTGCCAGCTCCCGCAGCGTGGCAAAAATCTGCTTCACCACAATCGGTGCCAACCCCAGGCTGGGCTCATCCAGCAACAGCAGCTTGGGCCGGCTCATCAGCGCTCGGGCAATGGCGAGCATTTGCTGTTCGCCACCCGACATGGTCATGGCCCGCTGATTGCGCCGCTCCAGGAGCCGGGGGAACAACTCGAACATGCGCTGCATGTCTTCGTCGGCATATTTGTCGCCAATGGGGATGGTGCCCATCAGCAGGTTTTCTTCCACCGACATGTCCGGAAACACGCGACGGCCTTCCGGCGACTGGGCGATACCGTTGGAGGCGATGTAGTGCGAGGACTTGTGGGTAATGTCCACCCCCTGGTAGATAATTTGCCCGCCGCTGGCCCGGGGCTGGCCAAAAATCGACATCAGCAACGTGGATTTACCCGCGCCGTTGGAGCCGATCAGGCTTACCGTTTCGCCCTCCTCAATATGCATCGAGACTTTTTTCAGGGCCTGGATCGGCCCGTAGTGAACGTCCAGTTCCTTGAGCTCGAGGATCGTGCCCGTCATATCAGCTCCTCTTCGTCTGCGCCAAGGTAGGCCGCAATCACTTTGGGGTCGTTGCGGATGGCCTCAGGCCCGCCTTCGGCAATCACGTTGCCGTGGTCGAGCACCACGATGTGATCGGAAATGCTCATGACCATGCCCATGTCGTGCTCGATCAACACCACCGTCAGGTCGTGTTCGTCGCGCAGCAGGCGGATCATCCCGCTCAACGCTTCGGTTTCCTGCGGGTTGAGGCCTGCCGCCGGTTCGTCCAGGCAGATGATTTGCGGCCGCGTACACATGGCCCGGGCAATCTCCAGGCGTCGCTGCTGGCCATAGGACAATTCACCGGCCAGGCGATTGGCACAGTCCACCAGGTCAACCACCTCCAGCCAGTAGAAGGCATGATCCAGCGCATCGCTTTCAGCCTTGCGATAGCCCTTGGTATTGAGGATGCCGGCGAGCATGTTGCGGTTGACCCACATATGCTGGGCCACCAGCAGGTTTTCCAGTACCGACATTTCCTTGAACAGGCGGATATTCTGGAACGTGCGCGCCAGACCCGAGCGGTTGACCAGATGTGTTCCGCCGAACATTTTGTAATACAGCCGGCTGGCAAACGCCTTGGGCGATACAAAGTCGCTCAGCCTGAACGGCTCCCCCAGTAGCTTGATCACGTTGGTACGAGTACCGCGGGCATTGAGTTCGATCCTGCCGCCGCTGGCTTTGTAAAAGCCGGTCAAACAGTTGAACACTGTAGTTTTACCGGCACCGTTGGGGCCGATCAGGGCAAAGATCGAGTTGCGTTTGACCTTGAGGCTGACATCGCTCAGGGCCTTGATCCCGCCAAAGTGCATCATCAGTTTGTCGACCGAGAGCACAACATCGTCTTTTGACAATTCGCTCATGGCGCAACCCCCTTGCGTGGCGCAACTCCGACACGGCTGATGCGGATCAGGCCTCGTGGTCGCCAGATCATCATCAACACCATCAACACACCAAACAGCAGCACCCGGTACTCGGCAAAGCTGCGCAACAGTTCAGGAGCCACCGTCAGCACGAATGCGGCGATCACCACGCCCACTGTCGAGCCCATGCCGCCGAGCACCACAATGGCGAGGATCAGCGCCGACTCGAAGAAGGTGAACGAGGAAGGGTTAACAAAACCCTGGTAGCTGGCAAAGAACACCCCGGCCAGGCCAGCCGTGGAGGCACCAATGGTGAACGCCGACAGCTTGACCAGCACATGGTTGAGGCCCATGGAACGGCAGGCAATTTCGTCTTCGCGCAGCGCTTCCCAGGCGCGGCCGATCGGCATGCGGGTCAGGCGGTGCTTGATGTACAACACCAGCAGCACCACCAGAAACAGCACGATATAGATAAACAGGAACTTGATATTGGGGTTGTATTCCAGGCCGAAGAACTCATGAAATGGCACCCCGCCATCTTTCGCGCGCCGGCCGAACTCCAGGCCGAAAAAGGTCGGCGATGGCACCGGCATGCCATTTGGCCCGCCGGTAAACGACAGCCAGTTGTTGAGGATCAGACGGATGATTTCACCAAAGCCCAGGGTCACGATGGCCAGGTAGTCACCGTGCATGCGCAACACCGGAAACCCCAGAATGCATCCCGCCATCGCCGCCGCAATGGCCGCCAGCGGCAGCACCGTCCAGAAACCCAGCCCCAGGTATTGATAGCCCAGCGCCAGACCATAAGCGCCGATGGCATAGAACGCCACATACCCCAGGTCGAGCAACCCCGCCAGGCCAACCACGATATTCAGCCCCAGGCCCAGCAGCACGTAAATCAGCCCAAGGATGACCACGGTCAGAATGTATTTATTGGCGAAAAACGGAAACACGATGGCAATCACGATCAGCAACGGCACGATCCAGCGCAGCCGCGACTTGTAGTCCGGTGCCAGCACATGCACGCCCGAGCCTGTGGACTCAAAGCCCTGCAGGATTTTCAGCCCTTTGGCAGTCTGTAAAAACAGGCTCAGGGCAAAGCGCCCGACCATCACGATAGCCACCAGCCAGCCTACCCGGGCCGGTTGCAGGTTGAAGCTGTAACCGTCGAGCACCACCCCTACGATGGGCCCGAACACAATCAATGAAATCAACCCGGCCAGGATCGAGTCGACTACGCTTTTTTTGATATCAATCGGTTTATTAATGGCTACAGACATACTTACACCTTCGCCACGAGAGGACGACCCAGCAGGCCTTGAGGACGGAAAATCAGAATCAGCACCAGCAGTGAGAAACTGAATACATCCTTGTAATCCGAGTTAATCAACCCGGCAAAAAGCGACTCGGAAATACCCAGGATGATCCCGCCGAGCATGGCCCCCGGCAGTGAACCGATGCCGCCGAGCACCGCTGCGGTGAAGGCCTTGATCCCGATGATGAAACCGGCATAGAAGTCGAACGTGCCGTAGTTCATGGTAATCAGCACACCGGCCAGCGCGGCCATGGCGGCACCGATCACGAACACGTAGGAAATCACCCGGTCGGTATTGATCCCCAGGATCGACGCCATCTTGCGATCCTGCTGGGTGGCGCGGCACATGCGGCCCAGCTTGGTGTACTTGATGATGTAAGTAAGCAGGCCCATGCCCACAAAGGCGGCGAGCAGAATAAAGACTTTGGTGTAGGTCAGCTGTACGAAGCCTGAGCCGATATCGACCCGCCACGCCCCGCTAAGTAACGTCGGCACGCCCTGCTGACGTGAGCCTTGGGCGATTTGCACATAGTTCTGCAGGATAAGGGAGATACCAATGGCGCTAATCAGCGGCGCCAACCGTGTGGAATTGCGCAGCGGCTTGTAGGCCACGCGCTCGATCACCCAGCCATACACGCCCGTGACCACCACCGTGAAAATAAGGGTGCCCAACATCAACAACGGGAAGGATTCGATACCGAAGTATGCCAACAGAGCCAGACTGATCGCCGCGAGGTAAGCAGAGATCATGTACACCTCGCCGTGGGCGAAGTTGATCATGCCGATGATGCCGTAGACCATTGTGTAGCCGATGGCGATCAGGCCGTAGACAGACCCGAGGGTCAGGCCGTTCAGCAGTTGCTGTAGGAAAATACCATCCATAACGCAATCTCACGCACTGGAGCCTTTGCGCAGACGCAAGCCATCCACGCCGTCACAGGACAGCTTGGCTGGCAGGGTGTGCGCGACTCCTGGAAAAGAAGACAGGTGGTGCAGATCCATCCCTACCTGATGCCCGCCGAAGCTGGCATCAGGTAGGTGACTCATCTCACTTCTGTTTTTCCAGTTGGTGATATTTACCGTCTTTGTCCCACTGGTACATAACGTAGTCGGAGACTTTAAGGTCACCTTTGCTGTCCCAGGCTTTCTCACCCATCACGGTTTTAACCGGGTTGGCCTTGAGCCACTTGGCAGCATCTTCACCCTTGTTGGATTTGGCGCCGGCAAAGGCGTCAGCCAGGGCCTGGACCGAAGCATAGGCGTACAGGGTGTAGCCCTCTGGTTCGGTGCCAGCCTTACGGAACTCTTCAACCACCACCTTGCTGTCTGGCAACAGGCGCGGGTCGGCACCGAAGGTCATATAAACGCCGTCAACGTACTGCGGGCCGCCTGCGGTGGTAACCAGTTCGTCGGTGACCACACCATCATCGGACATGAACTTCACATCCTTGAGGCCTTGCTCACGCAGTTGGCGTACCAGCGGGCCGGCTTCCGGGTGCAGGCCACCGAAATACACCACGTCGGCCCCGTTGGAGCGGATTTTGGTCACCACGGCACTGAAGTCTTTTTCGCCTCGGGTCAGGCCTTCGTACAACACAGGGGTCACGCCGCGCTTGATCAGTTGCGCCTTGGTGGCGTCCGCCAGGCCCTGGCCATAGGTGTCCTTGTCGTGCAAAACGGCCACTTTCTTGCCTTTGAGCACATCAACAATGTAATCCGCCGCCACAATGCCCTGCTGGTCATCACGACCACACATGCGGAACATCGCGCTCAGGCCACGCTCGGTCACCGCCGGGTTGGTGGAGCCAGGAGTGATCGCAATCACACCGGCATCGGCGTACACCTCAGACGCCGGAATGGTCGATGAAGAACAGAAGTGCCCTACTACACCGGCCACTTTGTCCTGGTCGACCAAACGGTTGGCGACGGCTACGGCCTGTTTCGGCTCGCAGGCATCGTCCCCGGCCACCAGAACGATCTTCTCGCCGTTGACCCCACCGGCGGCGTTGATCTTGTCTGCCGCTGCCTTGGCACCCTTCATGTACTGCTCGCCAAAAGCTGCGTTGGCGCCAGTCATCGGGCCGGCAACACCAATTTTCAGATCAGCCTGAACAAACGAAGAAACGCCCAATGCAGCTGCTACGGCGAGGGCCAGAAAACCTTTCTTGTAGAACGTCTGCGACATGAGGTGGTGCTCCTGAGGTTTTATTAGATGGCACTTCGACTTCACCTAAAGCGCTGAGCAAGCCGCGTGCCATTGGCTTTTTATTCTTAAAAAAGTCGTTCTATTGTTGTTATATCGACTGTTTCGAGCCCATTTTCATTGGGCGTGCAACCGTCTAAACCGAGGAAGGTAAAACCGCTATGTTTCTACAGGCGCCACCTGCCGCAGCCGGTATTGCAACCAGGTTGCCCCGGGTTGCGCAAACGTCCTGTAACCACTTGCGTCACCGAACTGCACACTCTCGGTGCAGGACTGCTACAGGCCGCACCACTTAAGGCTAGCCGCTGCCAGGCAAAACGTCGGGGCGCCCAGAAAAAAACCGCGTCAGATCACAATTCTTAAACATTGGCCGGCGTGATACAGCGAAAAACCGGCTTCGTATAAACAACTGCGCAACCCCGTGCCAGACAGCGGCCGCATCGGTGCAAAGGGGATTGGCAAGGCCTTGGCATCGCCACTGCACAAATAGTCGGCAAAGGCCTTGCCGACCACGCTGCCTGTGGTTACACCGCGACCGTTATAGCCGGTGACTGCCACCAAACCGGGCGCCGGTTCAAATAAGCGCATCAGATGATCGGGCGTAAATGCGATGCAGCCCGTCCAGGTGCATTCCCATTCCACGCCCTTGAGGTACGGGAAATAATGCTGCTGCACGCGGTCGGCCCAGGCCTTGAGAAACCACGCAGGCTTCTGATTGCCGTTGCCCAGGCTGCCGAGCAGTAAACGGCCGTCGGCATCGCGACGGATACTGCTCAATACCTGGCGGGTGTCCCACGACCCTTGGCCGCCTGGCAAGATTCGCGCTGCGCTGGCGTCGGTCAGAGGTTTGGAGGCGACCTGGTAGTAATAACCAGGGAAAAAGTTACGTCGTAAATCAGTCCATTCGCCTTCAGTGTAGGCATTGGACGCCAGCACCACCTGCTCCGCACTTACCGCACCGTGGGCCGTTTGCACTGACCAGCGTGGGCCTTGGCGTTCAAGTCCGGTGACCGGGGAATGATCGAACAGCTGCCCGCCCAGATCACAGGCTGCCTTGGCCAGGCCCGAGGTGTAGGCCATAGGGTTGAGGGTGCCGGCGCGACGGTCGAGCAAGGCGGCGGCGATTTTTGTGGTGCCGGTAGCGGCTTCGCAGGCGGCGCCGGTGAGCAGTTCAACCGGGGCGCCACGGCGCTTCCATTGTTCTTCACGGCTGCGCAAATCGGCTTCGCCACGGGCATTATGGGCCATGTGCAGGGTGCCTTCACGGCGCAACTGGCAGTCGATGCGGTATTTGTCGATCAGGCTGAACACCAGTCCCGGGGCGGCACCGAGCATGCGGTTGAGCTGGCTGCCGACAGCCTCGCCGAAACCGGCTTCGATATCGTCGGGCGGTATCCACATCCCGGCATTAACCAATCCTACGTTGCGGCCTGAGCCGCCATGACCGGTGCGATAGGCTTCGAGCACACAGACACTTTTGCCCTGCTCGAGCAAATGGATGGCGGCGGACAAACCGGTGATGCCGGCACCGATCACACACACATCAACGCTCAACTCGCCCTTGAAGGTTGGCGCTTGGGGGCGTTGGGGGGTAAGGGTTTCCCACAGACATTGTTCTTGTAAAGGCATTGCCAAGCTCCAGAAATGAAACCCAACCAAAATCAAAGCCCCTCACCCTGGCCCTCTCCCGGAGGGAGAGGGGACTAAAGGCAAAAGCAGATCAGCTCCCTCTCCCTCCGGGAGAGGGTTGGGGGTGAGGGCTTGCATCACCTCAATCGAACGTAATCCCTTGCGCCAACGGCAATTCCAGCGAGTAGTTGACGGTATTGGTCTGCCGGCGCATATATCCACGCCATGCATCTGACCCCGACTCGCGACCGCCCCCGGTTTCTTTCTCACCACCAAAGGCACCCCCGATTTCCGCACCGCTGGGCCCGATATTGACGTTGGCAATCCCGCAATCACTGCCAGTGGCCGACATGAATTGCTCGGCCTCGCGCACATCGGTGGTGAATATGCACGATGACAGCCCCTGCGGCACCGCGTTGTTCAGGCGCAAGGCCTCGGCAAAGTCGCTGTAACCGACCACATACAAAATCGGCGCGAAGGTCTCGCTGCACACCACGTCGCTTTGCTCGGGCATTTCCACAATCGCCGGGGCCACGTAGTAAGCGCCAGGGTACTGGCCCGCCAATTGCCGCTCGCCACCAAATACCCGCCCGCCTTCGCTAAGGGCCTGCTCCAGCGCATCACGCATGTTTTCAAAGCTGCTTTTGTCGATCAGCGGCCCCACCAGATTGCCTTCCAGCGGATGACCGATACGCACTTTGGAATAGGCCGCCTTGAGCCGGGTGACAATTTCTTCCTTGACCGAGTCGTGGGCAATCAGCCGGCGCAGGCTGGTGCAGCGCTGCCCGGCAGTACCGACAGCACTGAACAGGATGGCACGCACGGCCATGTCCAGGTCGGCACTCGGCGCCAAAATCATCGCATTGTTGCCGCCCAGCTCCAGAATACTGCGGGCAAAGCGTGCGGCGATTTTAGGTGCCACTTCGCGGCCCATGCGCGTGCTGCCGGTGGCACTGATCAGCGCGACTCGCGGATCGTCAACCAGGGCTTCGCCCGCTTCACGACCACCAATCACCACCTGGGCCAGGTACTTGGGCGCGCCCTCAAACGAGCTCAACACACGATCAAACAAGGCCTGACAGGCCAGCGCCGTCAGCGGGGTTTTTTCCGATGGTTTCCAGATCACCGCGTTGCCGCATACCAGCGCCAACGCGGTATTCCACGCCCACACGGCCACCGGAAAGTTGAATGCGCTGATCACACCCACCACACCCAGCGGGTGCCAGGTTTCACGCATATGGTGGCCTGGTCGCTCCGAGGCGATGGTCAAGCCGTAGAGCTGACGCGACAGGCCAACTGCAAAGTCGCAGATGTCGATCATTTCCTGCACTTCGCCCAACCCTTCCTGGGTGATCTTGCCCGCTTCCCATGACACCAGCTCGCCCAGATCGGCCTTGTACTCACGCAGCAAATCGCCGAACTGGCGCACCAGTTCCCCACGACGCGGGGCAGGCACCTTGCGCCATGCCTCGAAGGCGTGTTCGGCGCGGGTCACGTGCTGCTCGGCCTCGGCAGCCCCTTCCCAGTGCACGGCACCGATCTGGCTACCGTCAATCGGCGTATACACCGGCTGATTGCCCTGCTGGTACAGCGCGGGGTTCACACCAAGACGATCCAGTAATGCAGCAACCATTGAAGGCACTCCTTGAGCTTTAAAAAATGATTCACAGGCCTTTAGTTGTAGCTGGCTGGCATGGCGGCAACAAACGACCTTTAAGCGAGATATCATTCCGAAAATTCATGCTGCACTGGTAACGTTGCCTGACAACAACAATCAGAGGCCTTCTATGCTCAACAAGCGCCATCTACCTTCGATCACGGCGTTGCAGTGTTTTGAAGCGGTGACCCGTCATCTGAGTTTCACCCGTGCGGCCGAAGAGCTGAATCTGACCCAGAGCGCAGTCAGCAAACAGGTCGCGCAGCTCGAAGAGCTGTTGCAGCACTTGCTGTTTCGCCGGGTGCGCCGCCGCTTGCAGCTGACTCCAGCAGGGGATTTGTATCTGGTAGAAGTCCGAAAAATCCTGACCCAGGTCGAGATGTCGACCCATACCCTGCGTTCCTATGGCGGCGAAACAGAAGTGCTACGGGTCTCCACCCCTTCCACTTTTGGCGCCCGCTGGCTGGTGCCGCGCCTCAAGGGTTGGGGCATACGCCATCCGCATATTCATCTGGATCTGTGCAATGAGCAGCAAGGCGACGATTTGCTGCAAGGGCGCAGCGATCTGGCGTTTTACTTCGGCCAGGGCTCACGGCCCGGCACCGAGAGCCTGAAGCTGTTCAGTGAAGAACTGGTCGCCGTATGTTCGCCAGCAAGCTTGCCGGGCACGGCACTGACCGACCCGACCCAACTCACAGGTCTGGTGTTGCTGCAGAACGCTTCGCGGCCACAGGCCTGGCACGAGTGGTTTGAGCATCAGGGGTTTCATACCGATCACAGCTACCATGGGCCGCGCTTCGACACCTTCTACATGTGCATCCGCGCAGCCCAGGTTGGCTGTGGCGTGGCACTGCTGCCGAGGTTCCTGGTGGAAGAGGAATTGGCCGACGGCAAACTGGTCATCGCCTGGCAGCACTTGATGCCGAGCCGCGATGCCTACTACCTGGCCTATCCTGAACATACGGCAGGCGTACCCAAGGTAAAGGCATTCGTGAGCTGGTTCATGGAGCAGCTGGATGCGCGATAACACCTGTGGGAGCGGGCAGAAACAGGCTACGACCACAAAAACCGCTGGCAAAACCGCCTGCAGATATGCGCCACTAGCGCCATTCATTGAAAAAGCTGAACGCCGTGGCTATCAGGCACGGGCAGCATGGAGATTGCCGCTATGAGCGAGAGTGTATTTGCCGATCGCATCGTGCAGAACCTGCTCGACACCGACTTCTACAAATTGACCATGATGCAGGCGGTGCTGCACAACTACCCCAACGTCGAAGTCGAATGGGAATTCCGCTGCCGCAACAGTGAGGATCTGCGCCCATACCTCAACGAAATTCGTCACCAGATCGAACGCCTGTGCGAACTGAGCATGACTCAGGACCAGTTGGGGTTTCTGGAACGCATCACCTTTATGAAGCCCGACTTCATCCGCTTTTTGGGGCTGTTTCGCTTCAATATGCGCTATGTACACACCGGCATCGAAAACGGCGAACTGGTTATCCGCCTGCGCGGGCCGTGGCTGCATGTGATCCTGTTTGAAGTGCCGTTACTGGCGATTGTCAGCGAAGTACGCAACCGTTCGCGCTATGCCGATACCGTGCTGTCACAGGCCCGGGAGCAGCTGTATCGCAAGTTTGACTGGCTGCAGGCCAATGCCAGCGCTGAAGAGTTGTCTGAACTGCAAGTCGCCGATTTCGGCACTCGTCGACGGTTTTCGTACCGCGTGCAAGAAGAAGTCGTCAGTGTGCTCAAGCACGACTTCCCCGGGCGCTTTGTCGGCACCAGCAACGTCAACCTGTCCCGCGAGCTGGACATGAAGCCGCTGGGGACCATGGCCCACGAATGGATCATGGCCCACCAGCAACTGGGCCCACGGCTGATCGACAGCCAGAGTGCCGCGCTCGACTGCTGGGTGCGCGAGTACCGCGGCTTGTTGGGCATCGCGCTGACGGACTGCATTACTACCGATGCCTTCCTGAAAGATTTCGATCTGTACTTTGCCAAGCTGTTCGACGGCCTGCGCCACGACTCAGGCGACCCTGTGGTGTGGGCCGAAAAATGCATAGCTCATTACCACAAGCTGGGCATCGACCCCATGAGCAAGACTCTGGTGTTCTCCGACAGCCTGACCCTGCCCCGGGCGCTGGAGATTTTCCGGTCACTGCGCGGCCGGATCAACGTCAGCTTCGGTATCGGGACTAACCTGACCTGCGACATTCCGGGGGTTGAGCCAATGAGCATCGTGCTTAAAATGAACGCCTGCAATGGCTCGCCGGTGGCCAAGATTTCCGATGAACCGGGCAAAACCCATTGCTCCGACCCCAATTTCGCCGCCTATTTACGCCACGTTTTCCAAGTTCCTGAACATTCTCCCAAGGAGTGAATCATGCAGGCCGTACAGCGTCAGATTGCTGCAGACCTCAAGGTCCAGCCGCCGTTCAAAGACACCGCAGCCCTTGAGGCCGAGATTGCCCGGCGTATCACTTTCATTCAGTGCTGCCTGCACAACGCCAGGCTCAAGACCCTGGTACTGGGCATCAGCGGCGGGGTCGACTCCCTGACCGCAGGCCTGATGGCCCAACGTGCGGTGCAGCAATTGCGCGAACAGACCGGTGACCAGGCCTATCGCTTTATTGCCGTGCGCCTGCCTTACGGTGTGCAGCATGACGAAGCAGACGCCACGGCTGCGGTCGACTTTATCAACCCGGACGAGCGCCAGACCGTGAACATCGGCCCTGCGGTCAAGGCCCTGGCGGCTGAAGTGACCGCGTTTGAAGGCAAGCCTGCTGCCACCGTGGACTTTGTACTGGGTAACACCAAGGCGCGTATGCGCATGGTGGCGCAATACACTATTGCCGGGGCGACTGGCGGGCTGGTGATCGGCACCGACCATGCGGCGGAAGCGGTGATGGGCTTCTTCACCAAGTTCGGTGATGGTTCCTGTGATCTGGCGCCGCTCAGCGGGCTGGTGAAAAATCAGGTGCGGGCCATTGCGCGGCATTTTGGTGCGCCGGAATCGCTGGTGGAGAAAGTCCCGACTGCCGACCTCGAAGACCTGGAGCCCGGCAAACCGGACGAAGCGTCCCACGGCGTGACCTATGCCGAGATCGATGCCTTCTTGCATGGCGAGCCGGTGAGCGAAGAAGCGTTCAATATCATCTGCAAGACGTACGAAAAGACCCACCACAAGCGTGAGATGCCGTTCGCGCCTTGAGCCCGTGCGTACCTCTCCCGGAGGGAGAGGGAGCAGACCGCACGCGGTTTCAAGAACACCATCAATCCGTCCCCTCTCCCTCCGGGAGAGGGCTAGGGTGAGGGGCTTTTTCCTTCCCGGAAAAAACGGAATGAACCCCGCAATTTTTTTCGCTTGTGGCCACAACGGCCAAAGGCTTTGATAGACGTCTATTTCGTCGCCAGAGCCCTGCCCCATGCCTGCTTTCGATGCTTTGTTCTCCCTTGTCGATTCCGTGCTCGGCCAACCGGCCACCGCCTGGTTGCGTGAGCATGTCGAAGTGCCTGAAGGGCTGCTGCGCTTCAACTGGCATGAACAGGCACTGCACCGGGTGTGGCTCGCCGAAGCACTGAACCTGTGCCTGCTGCACAAACTGGTGGAAGCCGTGCCTGAAGGCCGACGCTATGTACAGGAACAGGCACAGCATGGCCGCAAGGTAGTGTTCGACCATGGCGCCCTCCGTACGGTGGACTGGCCTGCCAACGGCGAACTGCCCCGCGGCCGCCAGGCATTTGCCCGTTTGCTGGAGCCACTGGGCTTTACCGATGTGCGAACCTACCCGCTGACCAAGCTGAACATGACCGGCTGGGGCTACAGACAAATGGATCTGCCCGAAGACATCGCCCAGTTCTTTGTCTCGGAACTGCACCCCGGCCGCTTCAGCGAGGCTTTTCAACAGGCCGTCAGCCGCGTGGTCGGTTCCAGCCTTGACCCGCTGCAGGCCCAACACCACAGCATCCTCAAGACCCTGAGCCTCACCCGCCACTGCAGCCTGAGCCAGGCGCAGGCCCTGTTGCCAGGGCTGTATCAAGCATTCGGCCGGCAGCATGGCGTGGTACAGGAAACGGACTACAACTGCCTCCTCGCTGAAAGCGCCGAGATGGCCTGGATCGCAACCGAGGGCAACAGCTTCAACCATCTGACCGATCGCGTGCCGGACCTCGAAGCCTGTGTGGCGCAACAACGTGACTTGCAACGGCCCATGAAAGACAGCATCGAAGTGTCCGCCTCGGGGCGGGTGATGCAAACCGCCTATCGCGCCAACACGGTCAGCCGCGGCCTGGTCGATGCTGCCGGGGTGTACCGCGAGCACGCAGTGCCGGGGTCATTTGTGGAGTTCATCCAACGCAAGATCGACCCTGATACCGGCCACATCGATCTGAACTTCGACAGCAGCAACGCCCAGGGCATTTTCAAGATGACCGACTCCAGGGCCTGAACGCAAACAGCCCTGACGGCGCAGGGCACGTCAGGGCTGTTAAGGGCTTGCGTGGTGTTATTTAAGAACCACAGCGCCTTTCATCATCGAGTTGTGGCCCGGGAAGGTGCAGAAGAATTCATATTCTTCGCCCGCTTTCAGTTTGGCCACATCGAAGGTCACGGAGTCTTTCTCACCGGCGCCAATCACTTTGGTGTGGGCGATGATGCGCTCATCACCGTCCTTGAGATAGTTTTTGTCCAGGCCAGCGGCAATGCCGTCGGTAGAAACTGCCTGCATGTCTGCCTTTTTGCTCAAGACCCAGTTATGACCCATGACGTTTTTCGGCAGATTGCCGGAGTGCGTCAGGTTAACGGTGAAGGTCTTGCAGGATTTGTCGATGACGATCTCTTTGGTGTTGTAAGACATTTGGTCAGTCGAATCGACAGTTACAGCGCACTCAGCCGCCAGCAAATGGCCGCTGGCCAGAGTCAAAAGGGATACCGCAACAACTTTGGCAAACATGGTGTATCTCCAAGGCAGGGTATGGGGAAGCAAAAATCTGTATACAGATTGCCTGAAAATTGTATCGATTCATATGATCTGCGTCATGGTCTATCGCCACAATCGACACAATCCATCCCAGAATGGACTTCAGGCTTATAACCTTAGGCCATCATTTTGAATTTTGGGGGAATAAGTAACTAGATTTAATCCACAACCGGCTTTTGCGTGGGTGTAGAGTCGTATTTTTAGCGCAATGTGCAACCTTGCAAAAACCCAGCTAACGGCTAAGCACTAATACAGGGCAGAATACGCGCCGCTCAACCTCACCTTCGACCCCAAGAGGATCGCCCATGGCCAAACCAAACTATAACTTCGCTAAGCGTCAAAGAGACTTGGCTAAAGAGCAGAAGAAAGAGGAAAAGGCTGCCCGCAAGAAAGCGGCTGCTGAAGGCGGTACTGTTGATACCGAGCTGGACCACGAAGTCGACAGCGAAAGTGAAGACGCCGCAGAAGATACCGGCGCACCAGAAGACAAAGCTCCAACTGCTTGACCCCCTCGGCCCGGTTATCCACAACCCGGCCCACAGGATCTGTGATCAGGATCAGCAGCCCGCCTGCTGATCCTCGCAGTTAGCCTGAACGCCCTCAGACGCTTCCAACCTCATTCCCTTACTTCCGCGACAGCAAACAGCCTACAAACCCGTGGCAGGCCTCTCAGCGCGCAGAAAGCACAACGCCAGCCCTAAGGCTGGCGTTGATTTACTGCAATTTACGCAAAACCGTAGCAGCTGCCGAAGGAACACTGCAACTGTGGGAGCGAGCCTGCTCGCGAAGGTCGTTCGCGAGCAGGCTCGCTCCCACAATAGGGCTTGACCTGCAACAGAGTATCTACAAGGGCAGGCTTAGCGCGGCACTACCGGCTTGCGGGCCGGGCGCTGGCTCTTGCCGCCCTTGGCTGCTTCCTGGCGCTCCTTGGCGGCCTGCTTGTTGCGGGCAAACGCAGCAGCCTTGGCCTGTTCACGCTTGTCCCACGGGTTGCCACCATCACTGGCACGCGGCGGCAGGCCAGTGTGCTGGGTCAGGATCTTGGTGGTCTTCTCACCCGCGACCTTGTGGCTACCGGCAGGCGTCGAGTTTTTGCGACGGGCACTCTGGTAACTGTCGGTCGCCGGCTGATGCAACGGGATCAACTGGTCCTTGCCCGAACCGATCAGGTCGGCACGGCCCATGCGGGTCAGCGCCTCACGCAGCATCGGCCAGCCTTTCGGGTCGTGATAGCGCAGGAACGCCTTGTGCAGGCGGCGCTGCTCCTCGCTCTTGACGATGGTCACCGAGTCGCTCTTGTACGTGACCTTGCGCAGCGGGTTCTTGCCCGAGTGGTACATCGCGGTGGCGGTAGCCATCGGCGACGGGTAGAACGCCTGCACCTGGTCGGCACGGAAACCGTTGGTCTTGAGCCAGATGGCCAGGTTCATCATGTCTTCGTCTTTAGTGCCGGGGTGAGCGGCAATGAAGTACGGGATCAGGTACTGCTCTTTGCCTGCTTCCTTGGTGTACTTCTCGAACATGCGCTTGAACTTGTCATAGCTGCCAATGCCCGGCTTCATCATCTGGTTGAGCGGACCTTCCTCGGTGTGTTCCGGGGCGATCTTCAGGTAACCACCGACGTGGTGGGTGACCAGTTCCTTCACGTATTCCGGCGACTCGACGGCAAGGTCGTAACGCAGACCGGAAGCGATCAGGATTTTCTTCACGCCCGGCAAGGCACGGGCGCTGCGGTAAAGCTGAATCAGCGACGAGTGGTCGGTGTTCAGGTTCGGGCAGATGCCCGGGAAAACGCAGGACGGCTTGCGGCACGCAGATTCAATTTCTGGCGTTTTGCAGGCGATGCGGTACATGTTCGCGGTCGGGCCGCCAAGGTCGGAAATAACCCCGGTAAAGCCAGGCACCTTGTCGCGGATCTCTTCGATTTCGCGAATGATCGACTCTTCGGAGCGGTTCTGGATGATGCGGCCTTCGTGCTCGGTAATCGAGCAGAAGGTGCAACCACCAAAGCAGCCACGCATGATGTTCACCGAGAAACGGATCATGTCGTAGGCCGGGATTTTTTCCTTGCCGTACGCAGGATGGGGAATACGTGCGTAAGGCATGCCAAACACGTAGTCCATTTCTTCAGTGGTCATCGGGATCGGTGGCGGGTTGAACCATACATCCACTTCGCCGTGCTTTTGCACCAGCGCACGGGCGTTGCCCGGGTTGGTTTCAAGGTGCAGCACGCGGTTGGCGTGGGCATACAGCACCGCATCAGCACGTACTTTCTCGACCGATGGCAGACGGATGACCGTCTTGTCACGGGTCATGCGCGGGCTGGCCAGGATCTGCACGACCTTGGCTTCGTTCGGGTCTTCAACCGGGCCCTTTTCCTGCTCGATGGCGCAGGCCTGGGTGTCCTGGGTGTTGACGTACGGGTTGATGATCTTGTCGATCTTGCCCGGACGGTCAATACGCGTGGAGTCGACTTCATACCAGTCTTTTGGCGTATCGCGACGAATGAACGCGGTGCCGCGCACATCGGTGATGTCTTCGACTTTGTGGCCGTAGGACAGACGCTGGGCCACTTCGACGATGGCGCGCTCGGCGTTGCCGTACAACAGGATATCGGCACAGGCGTCGATCAGGATCGAATTGCGTACGCGGTCCTGCCAGTAGTCGTAATGCGCGATACGGCGCAACGAAGCTTCGATACCGCCGAGTACGATCGGTACGTTTTTGTAGGCTTCCTTGCAGCGCTGGCTGTACACCAGACTGGCGCGATCCGGACGTTTGCCTGCCATGCCACCGGGGGTGTAGGCGTCATCGGAACGGATCTTTTTGTCAGCGGTGTAGCGGTTGATCATCGAGTCCATGTTGCCGGCGGCAACGCCGAAGAACAGGTTCGGCTCGCCCAGCTTCATAAAGTCGTCTTTGGACTGCCAGTTCGGCTGGGCAATGATGCCCACACGGAAACCCTGGGACTCCAACAAGCGACCAATGATGGCCATACCAAATGACGGGTGATCGACATAGGCATCACCCGTCACGATGATGATGTCGCATGAATCCCAGCCAAGCTGATCCATCTCCTCCCTGCTCATGGGCAGGAATGGTGCTGGGCCGAAACATTCGGCCCAGTACTTCGGATAGTCAAATAGAGGCTTGGCTGATTGCATGTCGATGACCGGTGTTGAGTGCAAAAAAGGGGGCGCGGCATTTACTAAGAAATTCGCGGGCGCGGAATATAGCACAAAAAATGACCAATTCCGACGGCAATGGTCGGAATTGATTGGCGCAGGCATATTGTCTGTGGGAGCGAGCTTGCTCGCGATTCAGGCGGCGCGATCTATCTGATTGACCGCGTCGATGCTATCGCTGGCAGGCCAGCTCCCACAGAAGCCGGACAGGTTAATCGTCGTCGAAGTTGTAACTGCCTGGCGCCAGGTTTTCGAAGCGCGTGTATTTGCCGATAAACGCCAGGCGCGTGGTGCCGATCGGGCCGTTACGCTGCTTGCCGATGATGATCTCGGCAATGCCCTTGTGCTCGGTCTCGGGGTGGTACACCTCGTCCCGGTACACGAACATGATGACGTCGGCGTCCTGCTCGATGGCTCCGGATTCACGCAAGTCGGAGTTGATCGGGCGCTTGTTGGGCCGCTGCTCCAGGGAACGGTTGAGCTGTGACAGCGCGACTACCGGGCAGTTGAATTCCTTGGCCAGCGCCTTGAGGGAGCGGGAAATCTCGGAGATTTCGTTGGTACGGTTGTCACCGCCGGAACCCGGGATCTGCATCAATTGCAGGTAGTCGATCATGATCAGGCCGATATCGCCGTGCTCACGCACCAGTCGCCGGGTACGGGCGCGCATTTCCGAGGGGCTGATGCCCGCGGTATCGTCGATAAACAGTTTACGGTCATTGAGCAGGTTGACCGCCGAAGTCAGGCGCGGCCAATCGTCGTCTTCGAGGCGACCGGCCCGGACCTTGGTCTGGTCGATGCGACCCAGCGATGACAGCATACGCATGATCAGCGATTCACCTGGCATCTCGAGAGAGTAAACCAGTACCGCTTTCTCGCTGCGCAATACGGCGTTTTCAACCAGGTTCATCGCAAAGGTGGTTTTACCCATCGATGGACGACCGGCGACGATAATCAAGTCCGCAGGCTGCAAGCCGCTGGTCATGCCATCGAGGTCGGTGTAACCGGTGGACAGGCCGGTGATGGCGTTGTCGGTGTTGAACAGCGTGTCGATACGGTCGATGGCTTTGGTCAACAGATCATTGACGCTCACCGGGCCACCGGTTTTTGGCCGGGCCTCGGCAATGGCAAAGATCTGGCGCTCGGCCTCATCGAGGATTTCTTCGGCGCTGCGCCCTTCCGGGTTGAATGCACTGTCGGCGATTTCGGTGCTGATACCGATAAGCTGACGCAACGTCGCACGCTGACGCACGATCTGGGCGTAGGCCTTGATGTTGGCGACCGACGGCGTATTTTTTGCCAGTTCACCGAGGTAGCCCAGGCCGCCCACCTGCGAAGTCTGACCTTCCTTGTCCAGTTGCTCGGCAAGGGTCACGACGTCAATCGGGGAGTTCTGGTCTGCCAGCTTGGCTATGGCGCGGAAGATCAGGCGGTGGTCATGTCGATAAAAATCACCGTCCGAAACCTGATCCAGCACGCGTTCCCAGGCGTTGTTGTCCAGCATCAAACCACCGAGCACAGCCTGTTCGGCCTCGATGGAATGCGGAGGCACCTTCAGGGCTGCGGTTTGTAGATCGTATTGCTCAGGAGCGGAGATATCGTTCATGGCCACTTGGAATTAGTTTGAAAATCAGGATCTGCAGAAAGACAAAGGGCACGACCTGTAAACAGGATCGTGCCCGATGTTAACCGTCCGGCACACAAGGTGCCAGTCAGTTAAGACTGCTTAAGCAGCTACCACAACAACGCGTACGGTTGCTTCAACTTCGGCGTGCAGGTGCACAGCCACGTCGAATTCGCCAACGTTGCGGATAGTGCCGTTCGGCAGACGAACTTCGCTTTTTGCAACTTCAACGCCGGAGGCGGTCAGTGCATCAGCGATGTCGTGAGTGCCGATCGAGCCGAATAGCTTGCCTTCGTCGCCAGCGGTGGCAGTGATAGTCACTTCCAGCTCAGCCAGTTGGGCAGCGCGTGTTTCAGCCGAAGCTTTTTTGTCTGCAGCAGCTTGTTCCAGCTCAGCACGACGCTCTTCAAACGCAGCCAGGTTGGCAGCGGTTGCAGCGGTAGCTTTGCCGTACGGCAGCAGGTAGTTACGACCGTAACCGGCCTTAACATTTACTTTGTCGCCCAGGTTGCCCAGGTTCGCGACTTTTTCCAGAAGGATCAGTTGCATGTGAAAATCCTCTTAACTTTTAACCTTCACCGTCCGCAGAGTCTTTATCGGTGCCTTTCGGCGCCAGACGTCCGCGAAAATCAATCAGGCTGTCGACAATGGCCAAGACCACGAGCAACGGATAGATCAGCTGCATAAACAGCAACAGCGTGACGTACAACCCCACCAGCCAGAACTTGGCCAGTCGCTTTTGCGCCACCAGCCCATGAATCAGGGCCAGCCCGGCGAAGAACAACGCTACGCTGCACAACGGCGTAAGCATGGCCATTTCGGGACCGAAGTTCGGCCCTACAAGCATGCACGCCAGCAATACGAGCGCTGGTCCCAGCGGTAGGCGGATGCTGCGAAATTCGCTGGCAAAACCACCCGGGTTATACAACAACGCCTGCCAATAACGCCCAAGTATCAGGCTCAGCACGCTGACGACCTGCATCAAAGCTGCAATCAAACCGGTGAGGACGGGTGCAATCAGTGCTCCAAGGCGCGCTCGCTCTACGTCAGATAACTTGTCGTAGAGACCATTGAGGACCTGCGGCAGAAGTTTTTCCAACTCCTGCGCCATCGCACCAATGGGTTCGCGGAAAACCGTACCCAGGACCACGCCATACACCACACCCAACGCTACGCTGACCAGCAGCACGCGATTCCAGGACTGACCGGCGCGTAACATCAACGCCAGCCCCAGAGTTCCCAGCAGCACCATAAGGGTGCGGGGCTCTCCGATAAACCACCAGACCAAGGCCGGCAGTAACGCCCATGAGAGAATGCTCAAGGCATCTCTCGGACCGCGCCGCAGAAGCACCAGGCTACCTGCAGCAGCACTCAACCAGAACAAGAACGGCAATGCCGCACATCCGGCCACGATTAACGTGGCCTGCACACGGCCTCGCATGATGAACTCAGCTAAGGCGCGCATGCTTTCAATCCTTTACTACTTGTCGACTGCCCGGTCTCAGCGGCCGTGGCTGTCGGTGTAGGCCAGCAGGGCCAGGAAGCGGGCGCGCTTGATAGCGGTGGCCAGCTGACGCTGATAACGAGCTTTAGTACCGGTGATGCGGCTTGGAACAATTTTGCCGGTCTCGGATACGTAAGCTTTCAGAGTGTTGAGATCCTTGTAATCGATCTCTTTCACTTCTTCTGCGGTGAAGCGGCAGAATTTACGACGACGGAAGAAACGTGCCATGTAATTGGCTCCTCAAAAGGTCCGTGGATTACTCGTCAGCGTTATCGCTGGCGTCGCTGTTATCGCTGTCATCGCCATCGGCGCTGTCAGAATGCTCAGGACGGTCACGACGCTCACGGCGCTCACTGCGGTTCTCTTCAGCCTTGAGCATCTCGGACTGGCCAGTTACGGCTTCGTCGCGACGGATGACCAGGTTACGGATCACAGCATCGTTGTAACGGAAGTTGTCTTCCAGCTCAGCCAGGGCTTTGCCAGTGCACTCAACGTTCAGCATCACGTAGTGAGCCTTGTGAACATTGTTGATTGCGTAGGCCAGTTGACGACGACCCCAATCTTCCAGACGGTGGATTTTGCCGCCGTCTTCTTCGATCAGCTTGGTGTAACGCTCTACCATGCCGCCGACTTGTTCGCTTTGATCCGGGTGGACCAAAAAGATGATTTCGTAATGACGCATGAATGCTCCTTACGGGTTGTAGCCTGCCGCTAACTAAAAAGCGGTCAGACAAGGAGTGAATGACACTTGTGTGTCTTGCCTAGAGAGGCACATATGCGCCCGCCATGACGGCAAGGGGCGCAATTGTAGAGAAGGGACAACAGAGGCGCAAGGCAATTGGTGATTATTTGAACAATCTTTACTTGTATACGCCACAAACCAATGTGGGAGCGGGCTGGCTCGCGATGGCATCGCTGCGGTCATCCAGAGACACCGCGTGATACGCATCGCGAGCAAGCCCGCTCCCACATTTAACAGCCAGCCAGCTTACTTCTTCTTCGAAGAAGTCTTGGCCTTGGCGCCGCGCTGACGCTGGGCTTCGAACAGGCAAACACCTGTCGCCACCGAAACGTTCAGGCTGCTGACGCTGCCGGCCATCGGCAGCTTGACCAGGTAATCACAGTGCTCACGGGTCAGGCGACGCATGCCCTTGCCTTCTGCCCCCATGATCAGGATGGTCGGGCCGGTCAGGTCCTGGTCATAGATACTGACTTCAGCCTCACCGGCCGTACCGACAACCCACAAGCCGCGCTGCTGGAGCTTCTCCAGGGTACGCGCCAGGTTGGTCACGGCAACCAACGGAATAACTTCCGCTGCACCGCAGGCTACTTTTCGTACCGTCGGCGTCAGCGTTGCAGATTTGTCCTTGGGCACGATAACAGCCAGCGCACCGGCAGCATCCGCCGAACGCAGGCAAGCACCCAGGTTGTGGGGATCGGTCACGCCGTCCAGCACCAGCAGCAACGGGGCACCTTCAGTGCGATCGAGCAGCTCGTCGAGCATGGCTTCGCCCCAGACCTGGCTCGGACTCACGTCCGCCACCACACCCTGGTGCACGCCTTCGACCCAGACGTCCATTTCACGACGCTCGGCCTGGCCGACAGCCACACGGTTTTCGTTGGCCAGCTCGATCAGCGTTTGTACACGCGGATCACTGCGACCTTCTGCCAGCCATACCTGCTTGACGCGCTTGGGATGGTGACGCAGCAATGCTTCTACGGCATGCACGCCATAGATTTTTTCCAGACTCATGACTTGGCCTTAGGTTTGCGCGCCCCGCCGCTTTTGGCGGCTGGAGCGGTGCCCGATTTTGGCGGGCCTTTACGATGTTTGCTCGGCTTGGAAGGCTTGCCCGCATCTTTTGCAGGCGCCCCCCTACCCGACTTTCCCGGCTCCGATGTCCGACCGCCGCTTTTCGATTCGGCCAGCAGCGCCTGTTTCAGTTCACGGCTTTTGCGCAGCTCGGCGTTTTTTGCCGCAGCATCGCTTGGGCGATAAGCATCATCCGAGGATTTTTTAGCGGGCTTGGCCGGTGCACTGCGACGTGCAGCCGGGGCTGGCTCAACCGGCTTTTCAGTCGGCTTGGTACCGGCCTTGCCTGCATTCCTGGTTTTAGGCGCATCAGCAGTACGATTTTTACGACCAATCGGCGCACTGAGGGTTTTTTCCGCCATTTCGAAGTCGATCTTGCGCTCGTCGAGATCGACGCGCATGACCCGCACTTCAACGGTATCACCCAAGCGGAAGCTGCGACCGGTGCGCTCGCCCGCCAGGCGGTGATGCACAGGGTCGAAGTGGTAGTAGTCGCCCGGCAAGGCAGTTACGTGAACCAGACCTTCAACATAGATATCGGTCAGTTCCACGAACAGGCCAAAACCGGTCACTGCCGTTACCACGCCAGGGAACGACTCGCCTACGCGATCCTTCATGAACTCGCACTTGAGCCAGTTGGTCACATCGCGGGTGGCTTCGTCGGCACGGCGCTCGCTCATGGAGCACTGCTCGCCGAGCTGCTCCAGGATCGCTTCGTCGTACGGATAGATGCGCGCTTTCGGAATGGTCATCGCACCAGCACGGCGAACGTGCGGGGTATCCATCTTGGAATGGATCACGCTGCGGATCGCACGGTGGGTCAACAGGTCAGGGTAGCGACGAATCGGCGAGGTGAAGTGGGTATAAGCTTCATAATTCAGGCCGAAGTGGCCCTGGTTATCGGAGCTGTATACCGCCTGGCTCAACGAACGCAGCATTACGGTCTGGATCAGGTGGAAATCCGGACGGTCCTTGATGCTGGCCAGCAATGCCTGGTAATCCTTCGGCGACGGACCATCTTTACCTTTGTGCAGGCTCAGGCCCAGCTCACCGAGGAACGCACGCAGTTTTTCCAGACGCTCCGGCGGCGGACCATCGTGGACACGATACAGCGCAGGAATCTCGTGCTTCTTGAGGAACTCGGCGGTGGCCACGTTGGCCGCCAGCATGCACTCTTCAATCAGCTTGTGCGCATCGTTACGGGTGGTCGGGCGAATATCGGCAATTTTGCGATCGGAACCGAAGATGATCCGGGTTTCCTGGGTTTCAAAATCAATCGCGCCACGGGTATGACGAGCTGCCAGCAACACCTTGTACAACGAGTACAACTGCTTGAGGTGCGGCACCACATCAGCGTATTCGCTGCGCAGTTGCTTGGCCTCGCTGGTTTTCGGCTGCTCCAGAATAGTGCTGACCTTGTTGTAGGTCAGACGTGCCTGGGAATGGATCACCGCTTCGTAGAACTGATAGTCGGTCATTTCGCCGGTTTTGGAGATGGTCATCTCGCAAACCATGGCCAAACGGTCGACTTTCGGGTTCAGCGAGCACAGGCCGTTGGACAGCTGCTCAGGCAGCATCGGGATCACGCGCTCAGGGAAGTACACCGAGTTGCCGCGAACCTGGGCTTCGGCATCCAGGGCCGAACCGATTTTCACGTAGCTGGAGACGTCGGCAATTGCCACGTACAACTTCCAGCCGCCGGAGAACAGGCGCAGCTTGCCAGGCTTGGCTTCGCAGAATACGGCGTCATCGAAGTCGCGAGCATCTTCGCCGTCAATGGTGACGAACGGCAGATGACGCAGGTCGATGCGCTTCTCTTTGTCTTTCTCTTCGACTTCCGGCTTCAGACGGCTTGCTTCCTTAAGCACAGCTTCCGGCCATACGTGAGGAATGTCGTAAGTACGCAGGGCAATATCGATTTCCATGCCCGGAGCCATGTAGTTGCCTACAACCTCCAGTACATCGCCTTGCGGCTGGAAACGCGGCGTAGGCCAGTGAGTAATCTTCACTTCGACGAACTGACCGATTTTTGCGCCAGCGTTGCGACCCGGGGTTACCAGCACTTCTTGCTGGATCTTCGGGTTGTCGGCCACTACGAAGCCAATACCACCTTCTTCAAAGTAGCGACCCACGATGGTTTCGTGAGCACGGGAAACCACTTCGACGATCACGCCTTCACGACGACCACGACGGTCCAGCCCCGAAACACGGGCCAGCGCACGGTCGCCATCGAACACCAGGCGCATTTGCGCAGGGCTCATGAACAGGTCGTCGCTGCCGTCGTCCGGAACCAGGAAGCCGAAGCCATCGCGGTGGCCACTGATACGGCCGAGAATCAGGTCGAGCTTGTCCACCGGCGCGTAAGTGCCACGGCGGGTGTAAATCAGTTGGGCATCGCGCTCCATCGCACGCAGGCGACGGCGCAAGGCCTCGATTTGGTCTTCTGTGGTCAGACCGAACTCTTCCACCAACTGTTCACGAGCAGCAGGCGAGCCACGCTCGGCCAGGTGCTGAAGGATCAGTTCGCGGCTAGGGATAGGGTTTTCGTATTTTTCCGCTTCACGTGCGGCCTCGGGATCGAGGGTCTGCCAATCGGCCATTAGATAGTTTTCACCTTGTCTATATGCGGGTTAGTTTGGCATACGCGTATTGAAACGGGAAATTTCAGGCACACACTGGGCCTTATTAGTCCTTTCTGACGCGCTTTGCTGCTGTCGACCAACCGTTCGCGAAATATTTTCACTATTTTTAAACACAACGCTTTACAGGTCAAAGGTTCGTCCGTAAGATGCGCGCCATCAACAACGGCAACAGCGTTGAAGATACTGCCCAGATGGTGAAATTGGTAGACACGCCAGCTTCAGGTGCTGGTGATCGCAAGGTCGTGGAAGTTCGAGTCTTCTTCTGGGCACCAATTCGAGATTGCAGAGTAGTACACTCTTCAGCCTCACACAAAAACCCGCGAAAGCGGGTTTTTGCATTCCGGGTCAGCTAAGCCCCTGATTTAATAAAATTAAAACAGGGGTTTACAGATCGAAAAGCTCTACGTATTATGCGCCACATCAACAGCGGCAACGTTGCTGATACTGCCCAGATGGTGAAATTGGTAGACACGCCAGCTTCAGGTGCTGGTGACCGCAAGGTCGTGGAAGTTCGAGTCTTCTTCTGGGCACCAATTCAGGTTTACAGGTTCACCCTGTGCAACCACTCAAAAAGCCCGCGAAAGCGGGCTTTTTAGTTTCCGGGATTCCTTCCTGCCCTCTTCGATACCTTTTATCTGCGGCCTAAAGGTCGTATTTGATAATCTATCTCATCCGCATTAATATCCGGCCAACTTCAGATCCCTGGCTCATCCTCCTGGATACCCGTGCCCGACACCAATGACAGGCTCCAGCTTTACCTGACGCATCGTATCGCCCTGGTCGACTATGCCGCCCCCATCGTGGGCTGCCGGGCCAAGGCAGAAGATGTGGTTCAAGACGCCTGGCTGCGCTTCAGCCAGGGCGCGGACAACCTCGCCCCGCTGACACAACCGGTGGGCTATCTTTACCGTATCGTGCGCAACCTGGCCTTTGACCTCAATCGCCGGGCAACCCTGGAAAACCGCCACACCACCCATAGCGAATCATTGGACGAACACATTTCCAACGCGCCTTCGCCCGAGCAGCAAGCCTTGCATGTGGACGAATTGCGCAAATTGCAACATGCTTTGTCCCGCCTGCCGGAGCGCACGCGCCAGGCATTCGTATTGCATCGCCTGCAAGGCCTGACGTTTCAGCAAATCGGCACGCAACTTGGCATGTCCGTGAGCCTGGCCCACCAATTGGTCCGCGACGCCCTGACCTACTGCGCGGAACAACTGAGTGATGACTGAAAAACCGCCCCCGAACCCGATCTGGGAAACCGCACTGGACTGGCTGCTGCTGATCCAGGAGAACCCTCACGACTCCGAACTGACCGAACGCCTGAACCACTGGCGCGCCAGCGCCCCTGAGCACGACGCGGCTTATCGCAAGGCGCTCAAGGTCTGGAGCCTGAGCGGCGAGGCGCTCACCCTGCCGGCGACAACAGCACCGGCC
>NZ_WIWL01000168.1:0-66847 GCF_009600105.1 Pseudomonas sp. FSL R10-0056 | reverse complement strand
GCTGGCCGCTGCGTAACGGGCAAATTCGCCGGGGCGGGTGAGCAGGGCGTGCAGCACCAGCAGGCCGCCATAGGAATGGCCCCACAAGGTTTGCTCCTGCAGGTTGATCGGTGCCTTGGCCGCCACCGCCGGGCGCATGCGCTCGCGCAACAGGTCCAGGAAGACATCCGCACCGCCACTGGGCAGCCCGCTCAGCGGGTCGGTTTGCACGGTCAGGCCAGGCCTATTCGGGGTGTAGTCGTAAGTGCGGGCAGTGCGCTCGATGCGCAGTGGTGTCTGGTAGCCGATGGCGACCAGTAATGGTGCCTTGCCACGGGCAAGATCCCGCAGCAGGTCGGCATCCAGTGCGCCGATGGCGGCATTGCCGTCGAGCATCCACAGCACCGGGAAACCGTTTTTCGGCGGCGCGGCATTGGGTCGACCGATCCATAGCTGATAATGGCGCTGGCCATCGGCGGAGTCGATCAGCAAGCGGCTGAAGCGGTAGTCCATATCTGTACGCTGCAGCAGGCGGGTGTCCATCAGTTGGTCAGGCGCGGGCCGGGCCTGGGCGGCTTGCCCGGGGAGGGCCAGGGCAAGCAGCAGCGTCAATGGCAGGGTCAGGTTTCTCATCAGGCGATCTCGTTATGCTTTAAAACGACGCGGTCAGGCTGGTGTAGAGCGTACGCCCCGGCTCGTTGTAAGTCGCCGCCCCGGCCCCGGCGATATTGGTCACACCTTGGGCGTTGCCCTCACGGAACAGGCGCTTGTCGAACAGGTTATCGATACCCGTGGTCAGGCTCAGGTTGGCGGTAATGGCGTAGGTACCGCTGATGCCGGCAATGGCATAAGGCGAAAGCTGGTTGTTGGCGGTGCCGGTGACGCGGTCGCCGTGGTAGTCGAATTTTTTCGGTGTCTGTTTGCCGTACCAGGCCACGCTCGCTTGCAGCGACAGGTCATCGGTTGCCTGCCAGTCCAGCATGGAGTTAAGGGTGTAGCGCGGGGTGACGGACAGGGCGTCACCGGTCTGCTTGTTTTTCGATTGCAGCATATAGGTGAAGTTGTTGGTCCAGGTCAGTTGCGGCGCCAGGGGCAGGGTAAGGGTGCCTTCAAGGCCTTCGACCAGTGCCTTGGGTACGTTTTCCCACTGGTAGATCGCGGCATTGGCATAGGTGCCTGTTCCGCCCACGGCATTGCCGATGGGGCTCATGCCGGATTCGATCTTGTTTTTGTAATCGTTGCGAAAGTAAGTCAGGCCCGCGACGACGCCGTTTTCCTTGTACTCGATGCCCAGTTCCTTGTTGACGCTGGTTTCGGCTTTCAGGTCGGCGTTGCCTTGCAGGTAGCAACTGGTGCTCTGGCCATAGCAACCCTGGCCGCGGCTGTAGAGCAGGTAATCGGGGTTGAGCTGGTACAGGTTAGGCGCTTTATAGGCGCGGGCGATGCCGGCCTTGAGGGTGACTGTTTCGGTCAGGGCATGGGACAGGTTAAGCGACGGGCTCCAGTTGTTGCCGACCACGCTGTGGTGGTCCAGACGCAGGCCGGGGGTGAGCATGGTGCCGGGTAGCAGCTCGATATTGTCGGCGGCAAACAACGAGAAAATCTGCGCCGAGGAGGTGGTGCTGCGATTGCTGCTGCTCAGGCCGCTGACCGAACCGCCTTCGCTGGTGGACTGGGTGTTGGCGCTGGGGTCGTCGAGCTTTTGCTGGGTCCATTCGCTGCCCAGGGTCAGTGTCTGGTCGAAACCTGCGTGCAGCGGCAGATTGACCTCGCCGTGGGCGGTCAGGTCGCGCAATACCGCAGTATAGAAATCACCACTGCTGAAAATGCCTTCGGTGCCGCCTGCCAGGCCTTCGTTGATCCGCGTATTGCGGGTTTTTTCGTATTGCAGGTAGGCCATGCTGTTACCAAAGTCCCATTCACCACGGTGGGTCAGGGCATAGGTTTCGCGGTAGGTACGGTTGGTCTCGTGGCCCAGCAGGCTTTTGACGTAGGCGTTGCTGTTGGTGTTTTGCGTATCGCCGGTATAGAGGTTGCCCTGACGGCTGTAACCAGCCTCGAAGTCGAGGGTCTGCTGCGGGGTCATGCGCCAGCTGAGCAGGCCGTTGACATCCTTGTTGCGCACGCCTTCGCGGCCAGCGGGCAGGGTGCCGGACTGGTTGCCGGTGCGCTCTGATTCATGGCCTGAGTTGATGTCCCAGTCATCCGGGTCGGTCTTGGCGATATTGCCGTATACGCGATAGCTCAGGTTGTCGGTGAGCGGGCCGTTGAGGCCGAAACTCACGCGCTTGCTGGCGCCTTCGTCCTTGTGGGTCGGGAAGTTGGAATAGACCGTGACGTCGCCGTGGGTTTCGGCCCCGGCCTGCTTGGTGATGATATTCACCACGCCGCCAGCCGCGCCGTTGCCGTAGAGGGCGGCGGCCGGACCGCGCAGCACTTCGATGCTCTCTACCTGATCGGCAGGTACCCAGTTGGTATCGCCACGGCTGTCACGCTCGCCGCGCCAGCCGTAGCGCACCGAATTGCGGCTGTTGACCGGTTTGCCGTCGACCAGGATCAGGGTGTTTTCCGGGCCCATGCCGCGGATGTCGATCTGACGGTTGTTGCCGCGCTGGCCGCTGGTGGAGTTGCCCGTGAGATTGACCCCGGGCATGGTGCGGATGATCTGCGACAGATCGTTGGACGGTGGGCGTTTCTTGATGTCCTCTGCGGTGATCACCGAGACCCCGGGTGCCTGTTTGGTTTCTTCCAGGGCGGTGGCAACCACGTTGGTGTTTTCCAGCTCCAGCGCGGCAGCGGCATGCACGGAGCTGGCCAGCAAGCAGCAGCCGGACAGAACGAAGGGAGCGATAGGGCGCAGCGCATGTTGCAACATCGGGTGATCTCCGGGACAGCCTGATACAGGAAGATCACGAATGATAATGACTGCTAATTGAGAGTAAAGCGCATTAACTTTCTAAACACTTCACTGTGGGAGCGGGCTTGCCCGCGATGGGATCGCCGCTGTTTGTCTGTTGAACCGAGTTGGCGGCATCGCGGGCAAGCCCACAGGGTTTTCTGTTTCAGTCAGGAGGACGCGCCACCGGCAACAGCACATGCATGTACAGCCCCGGCTGGCCATTGCTGGCCCACAACCGGCCCTGTTGCAGTTCAATGGCACGTTGGGCGATGGCCAGGCCCAGGCCGAAGCCTTCGCCTATCGAACCCTTCAGGCGCTGGTAAGGCACGAACAGGCTGGCCAGGTCCTGCGGATCGACGCCGGGGCCTTGGTCGCTCAGGCACAGGTGCCAGGCATCACCTTCACGCCAGCCGCTCAAAGTCACTTTGCCTGCAGGCGGTGAATAACGTATTGCATTGCGCAGCAGGTTTTCCAGGGCCTGGGCCAGGCTGTCGAGATGCACTTGCACGTAACAGTCTTCGCCCAGCAGACAGGGCAGTCGCTCGACCGGCCAACCGCTTTCAAAGCAGGCGTCTTCACACAGGGCTTCCCATACGGACAGTACCAGCACCGGCTCGCTTGCCAGTTGCGGGCGCTCGGTGTCCATCCAGGCGAGGTTGAGGGTGTCTTCCAGCAGGCGCTGCATATCGTCGATCTCGCGATCGAGTCGCTGGCGCATGTGCTCAGCCGGTAAATGGCTGTCGTGGGCGATGCGCAATCGTGCCAGGGGGGTACGCAGTTCATGGGACAGGGTGCGCAATAACAGGCGTTGCTGGTTGAGGCTCTGGCGCAGGCGGCTGGCCATGTGTTCGAAGGCCTGGGCCAGTTCCCCCAGTTCATCCCTGCGTTTGATCAGCGGCAGCGGTGCTTCACTGTCCAGGTCATCGGCACGCAAGGCGTCGGCGCGGTCACGCAAACGGTTGAGTGGCAGCACCAGGTGGCGGTAGATCAGCAGCCCGAGGAGCGCGGCCAGCAGCGTTGGCATCACGCCGTGACTGAGCACATGGGTCCAGGGTGTCAGGCCTCCGGGCAACAACCGCTCGGGAAGCTGGATCACCAGCTGGCCTTGTTGCGGCTGCCCGGGAAAGGGGATGCTGACATAGGGCAGCTCGTCCTGCAGACGTCGGCTCATGGGCCAGTTCAGTTGGCGCATAAAGGTCAACTGGCGATAGTTGTGGGCGGTGAGAGGGGTATTGCTCAGGCTTTGCAGGTTTGGCCCCAGTACCGTTACCCAGGTGTCCTCCCTCGCCATCAGCTCTTCGCTAAAACGTGCCAACCCGGCCGGGCCCTGGTTGTGCCAGATGCCTTCAGCCTGCTGTGCGTAGTCGGCCAGGTACTGCTGGTCGGAGGCCGAAAGAAAATAGGTGCGACGTTCGGCCGACACTCCCCAGATCCAGATGATCCAGGTCAGCAGCAGGCAGAAAGCGATTTGCAGCAGGGCCAGTTTCCATAGCAAGGGATGGCGGCGCATCAGGGGTTATCCATGCTGACCAGGATATAACCCTGGCCACGCACGGCCTGGATCTGCACATGCCGCACGCCAATGGCCGCCAGCTTGCGTCGCACATTGCACACATGTACATCCAGGCCGCGGTCCAGCCGGGTGTAGATGCGGTGAAGCACCTGCTGGTAGAGAAACGCCTTGCTCAAGGCCTCGCCGTCATGTTCGTGCAGGATGCTCAGCAGGCGGAATTCGGAGTGGGTCAGGCCTGCACTCTGGCCGTTGTGCACCACGTCCAGAGCCTCTTCATCAAAGCTCAGCCGCGGGTGGTGCGGCAGCCCCGGCGGGCGCTGGAACATGGCCATGCGCCGCAGCAGGGCATCGGTGCGGGCGTCCAGCTCGGCGAGGCTGAAGGGTTTGGGTAAATAGTCGTCGGCACCTCGGGTAAACCCGGTGATTCGGTCTTGCTCGTTGCCCAAGGCCGACATCAGCATCACCGGGACGTTTTGTTGCAGGCGCAGGGCTTCCAGCAGCGCCAGACCGTCCATGCCGGGCAGCATGATATCGAGCAGCACCAGGTCGAAACACTGCGACTGCAAAGCGCTCAGGCCCTGAATGCCGTCGATGCAGGATGTCACGGCAAAGCCGCGTTGCAGCAGATGTCGCTCCAGATCGTGGCGCAGCCTGAAGTCGTCTTCTACCAGAAGTAGCCGGGGGGATGTGTGCATAGGGGTTCTAATGAGAATATTTCACATTTGCGAATATCCCATCATTGGCCATGCTGCGCAAATGCTATCAAGGAAAGAGGGCAAGATTGCACAGCGGATCTGATCAACTACAGGTCGGATTCGCACAAAAAAGCCGTACCTGTATCTGTTCGAATGTTCCTCAACGACCCGCCTGCCGGCGGCTCCTGACGATCGATCAATGACAGGGACATATGCCATGCAAATGCCGAAAACCATCCAGATAAAGAACGGCGAAAAGGTCACTCCGACGTTCTCGGCCCAGGAGTACGCCAACCGCCAGGGAAAGCTGCGGGCCTATATGGCGCAGAACAATATCGATGCTGCTGTATTCACCTCGTACCACAACCTCAACTACTACAGCGATTTCCTGTATTGCTCATTTGGCCGCAACTACGCGCTGGTGGTGACCCAGGACAGCGCGGTGACCATCAGCGCCAATATTGACGGCGGGCAGCCGTGGCGCCGGACCATGGGCACCGACAACATCGTGTATACCGACTGGCAGCGCGACAACTACTTTGTGGCGATCCAGCAGGCGCTGCCCAAGGCGGGGCGCATCGGTATCGAGTTCGACCACATGAACCTGCTCAATCGCGACAAGCTCGCCAGCCGCTATCCCCAGGCCGAGCTGGTGGACATCGCCGCGCCGTGCATGCGTATGCGCATGATCAAGTCGGCGGAAGAACACGCCATCATTCGCCACGGCGCACGGATTGCCGATATTGGTGGCGCGGCCATCGTCGAGGCCTTGCGCGATCAGGTGCCGGAATATGAAGTGGCGCTGCATGCCACCCAGGCGATGGTGCGTGAAATTGCCCGTACCTTTCCCGATTCGGAGTTGATGGATACCTGGACCTGGTTCCAGTCGGGGATCAACACCGACGGCGCCCATAACCCGGTCACCAGCCGCAAGGTGAACAAGGGCGATATCCTCAGCCTCAACTGCTTCCCGATGATTGCCGGTTACTACACGGCGCTGGAACGCACCCTGTTTCTGGACCATTGCTCCGGCGAGCACCTGCGCCTGTGGGAGGTCAACGTCAAGGTACACGAGGCCGGCCTGAAGCTGATCAGGCCCGGCATGAAGTGTTCGGACATTGCTCTGCAGCTCAATGAAATTTTCATGGAACACGACCTGCTGCAATACCGCACCTTCGGGTATGGTCACTCCTTTGGCACCCTCAGTCATTACTATGGCCGCGAGGCCGGGCTGGAGTTGCGTGAAGATATCGACACGGTGCTGGAGCCGGGCATGGTGGTGTCGATCGAGCCAATGATCATGATCCCTGAAGGTCGTCCGGGAGCAGGCGGGTATCGCGAGCACGATATCCTGATCGTCAACGAACAGGGCGGGGAGAACATCACCCACTTCCCGTATGGCCCACAGCACAACATCATCAAAAAATAGTCATTGCGCTGCATTGTGGGAGCAGGCTCGCTCCCACTCCGAGCTCGATACCAACGTATGCGCACACAGATTGCGCAGCGTTTTCTGACCTGTTTACCCCTGCCAAAAAGAACACAATGAGGGTATCTGTCATGTCCCATGTCGCGACGTTGCTTGCCATTTTTCCATCACGCATCTCTTTCTCAGGAGGTGCTCAATGAGTATCCCCAGCGCAACTATCGCTTTGCCCCTGACCCCCGAACAGCAGATCGAGCGCCTCAGTGAGCGCAAGGCATTGCGCCGTGCCGCCACAGCCAGCTTTATGGGCAACTTTGTCGAGTGGTTTGACTACGCTGCCTATGGTTACCTGGCGACGGTGATCGCCCTGACGTTCTTCCCGCAAACCGATACCACCACCGGGCTGCTGGCCACTTTCGCGGTGTTCGCCCTGTCGTTTATCGTGCGCCCGTTCGGTGGTCTGGTCTGGGGGCATTTTGGCGACAAGTACGGGCGGCGCAGCGCCTTGTCCTGGTCGATCCTGATCATGACCGTGGCGACTTTTTGCATCGGCATGCTGCCCACCTATAACCAGATCGGTCTCTGGGCACCGGTGTTGCTGTTGTTGATTCGTCTGGTGCAGGGCTTTTCGGCCTCAGGGGAATACGCGGGCGCTTCGGCGTTTCTGGCCGAGTATGCACCTGAGGGCAAGCGCGGTTTTTATACCAGCATCGTACCGGCGAGCACGGCGGCCGGCCTGTTGTTTGGCGCGGTATTTGTCGCGGGCATGCATGCCTTGATGACGGTTGAAAACCTCCACGACTGGGGCTGGCGCCTGCCTTTCCTGCTGGCGGCACCCTTTGGCCTGGTGGGGCGCTATATCCGTGTGCATTTGCAGGACTCACCCAAGTTCCTGGAGATGGAAAAGCGTCTGGAAGCCAAGGAGTGTGCGACCCATGCCCCGGTTCGCGAGTTGCTCACGGTGCATCGTCGACCAGTGTTGATCGGCATTGGCGTGACCTGCCTGAATGCGGTGGCCTTCTACCTGTTGCTCAGTTACATGCCGACCTACCTGTCGACGGAAATGGGCATGAGCGAGAGTGATTCCTTTATCGCGTCCACGGTATCGCTGGCGACTTACATCGGCCTGATCTTTTTGATGGGCAAGCTGTCGGACCGCTATGGCCGCAAGACCATGCTGGTCAGTGCCTCGGTGATGTTCCTGCTGCTGACCTTTCCGCTGTTCGGGATGCTGGGCAACCCGTCACTGCTGGTGATCCTGATGATCCAGATTGCCTTCGGTGCCATCCTGGCAATGAACGACGGCACCTTGCCGTGCTTTCTGGCCGAGATCTTCCCGACCCGGGTGCGCTTCAGCGGTTTTGCCTTCAGCTTTAACGTGGCCAATGCCGTGTTCGGCGGGACTGCGCCGTTTATTGCCACCTGGCTGATTCAGATGACCGGCAACAAAATGGCTCCGGCCTGGTACCTGCTGGCCGCCGCGGCAGTGGCACTGGTGGCGATGCTGGCCAGCCGCGAGACGGCGTACAAGGCGTTGCAGGATTAACCTGCCGCCTCCTACCTCCGTAGCAGCCGGACGCAGCCTCGCTCCGCTCCTCAGCTGCTACGGGTGATGTTTTAGTGCAACGCCACCTGCTTGCGCTCACCAATGGGCGATACACCAAACAGGCGGCTATAGCACTTGGAAAAATGCGCCGCCGAGACAAAGCCACAGGCCAGGGCGATATCCCGCACTTGTGATTCGCTGCGCAGCAACAGGCTCCGGGCCCTGGCCAGGCGTAACTCCAGGTAGTACTGGCTGGGTGTGCGTTGCAGGTGTTTGTGGAACAGGCGTTCTAGCTGACGTACCGACACTTCGTTCAACCGCGCCAGGTCTTCCAGGCTGACCGGCTCTTCCAGATTGGCCTCCATGATTGCCACCACCTGACTCAGTTTGGGCTGCGATGTACCCAGCTTCTGGCGCAGCGGTACCCGCTGTTGCTCTTGCGGCCCGCGGGCTCGGTCACACAGCAGCAACTCGGCAGCGTGGGCCGCAATCTCGCGGCCACCCGGTTCGCGGGCAATCAATTGCAAGGTCATGTCCATCGACGCCACGCCACCCGAGCAGGTATAGCGGTCGCGATCCAGTTCGAATAACTGATTGGAAATAATGATCCCCGGGAAATGGTCCTTGAGGGTTTCGATATCTTCCCAGTGGATGGTGCAGCGATAACCCTTGAGCAGCCCGGCGCGGGCCAGCCAGTAGCTGCCGGTGCAGATCCCGCCCAGCGCCACTTGTTCGTGGGCCAGTTTGCGCAGCCAGTTGAGCACCGGGCGGCTGCTGAGGTGGGAGACGATCGGGTTTGAACCCACCACCAGCAAAATGTCCAGTTTTGGTGCATCGCCGATCACATAGTCGGGCAGGATGCGCATGCCGTTGCTGGCCATGACCGGATCAAGGGTGGGGGCAATGATAACGCTGCGAAACATTTCACAACGCGCTGCCATATTGGCCATGCGCAAGGTTTCGATGGCCGAGGCAAAACCGATGGTGGTGAAGTTTGGTATCACCAGAAAGCCCACGGTCTTCACGGCAGGCATATTTATCGGTGACGCTGTAACAGGCGTTGCCATCCTTACGCTCCTTATTATGATCCGGGACGCGTCTGGCGTCGGGGTTCACCCAGGTTGTTGCAGCGCCAGAGCGGAGCCGGCGGTGCAAGGCACTGTGTTGTAGGGCGTAACGAAGCATTTGTTGTGCCAGTGGCTAACAGCTTGTTATTGCGGCAAAAATTTATCGCTGACAAAGGCTGAATAGTCGGGCAGAACGGTTTCGATCTTGCCCTGCTCCTTGAGGAACAGGGCCGTCCCGGCGATACTTTTGGCCGTGCCACCCCCCAGCAACTGCGCCGACTTTTGCTCGGCTGCCGAAGGGAAGTGCGCGCCGTGCAGCAACTCGGGGATGTCTTCGGGGCTGGCGCCGGTCAGCCGGGCGATTGTCTGCACCTGCGGCGAATCGGTAGTCCAGGCGGTCTGGTGGGCGTTGTAGTCGGCGATGGCATCGAGGCTGACTTTGGCGAATTTAGCGACGATTTCCGGATGTTTGTCCGCGAAATCCTTGCGTGCGACCCAGACTTCAAAAGTCGGTGCGCCCCATTCGCTGACCTGGCCGGCGTCGGTGAGGATTTTCCCGGTCTTGCGAATTTCCCCCAGGGCAGGTGACCAGGTGAACGCGCCGTCGATATCGCCACGCTTCCAGGCTGCGGTGATTTGCGCAGGGCTGAGGTTGACCACCTTGACCTGCTGCGGGGTCAGGTTCCAGTGTTTCAGCGCGCCTAGCAGGCTGTAGTGCGACGTCGAGACAAAGGGCGTGGCGATGGTCTTGCCGATCAGGTCCTGCGGGCCGTTGATACCACTGCCGTTACGCACCACCAGGGCTTCGGAACCCTTGATCTGCGCGGTGACGATAAAAGTCACCAGCGGCACATTGCGCGAGGCCGCGGCAGCCAGCGGGCTTGAACCCAGGTTGCCGATCTGCAGGTCTCCGGAGGCCAGTGCCGACACCACCGCCGGACCCGAATCAAAGCGGCGCCAGTCAATCTTTTCACCGATGGCTTTCTCGTAACTGCCCTCGGCCTGGGCCAGTTTGGTGGGGTCGATGCCGGTGATATAGCCGATGGTCAAATCAGCTGCCTGCGCGCCGAAGCTGAGGCCTGCGAGGGAAAGAGCAATCAGGAGTGTGCGCACGGACATGGCTTGGACCTTGTTGTAAGAAGATAAAAAGGAGGTGTCCGGCGGTCCGGTGCAGCGAATCTAAGTGCTTTAAATCAAAGGGGAAAATACCGTTTTGGAACTAGCTTAGAGCGCCCGGCCACACACCCTGGTTGCGGCGTGCATGATCCGGGTCAAACGTCGTGGCGGTAAAAGCCGGTACAAGCGTCCTGTGAGGAGTCCATAACAAAACCAGCACGGCCCGTTTCGAGGGGACCACCCCAGATCGACGCCTTAAAGGAATAACGCGATGCTTTCTACCTTTCCACGTCTGGCATTAGCCGGCTTGACGTTGCTGTGTACCCTTGGGGTGCAGGCCAGCGAGCCGACCCCGGCAGCCAACCCCGAGAAAAACCTGATTGAACGCGGCCACTATGTGGCCCGGCTCGGTGACTGCATTGCCTGCCATACCGCCATGGGCGGGGCCGAGATGGCGGGCGGGCTCGAGCTGAAAACGCCAATGGGCACGATTTACTCGAGCAATATCACCCCGGATCCCGAGACAGGTATCGGCCAGTACAGCTTTGAACAGTTCGACAAGGCCATGCGCCAGGGCGTGACACCTGCGGGGAAAAACCTCTATCCGGCGATGCCGTATCCGTCTTACGCGAAGATGAGCGAAGACGATATGCGCGCCCTGTATGCCTACCTGATGCACGACGTGGCCCCGGTAAAAATGGCTAATCTGGAAGCCGATATGGGCTTCCCGTTCAACCAACGCTGGGGGCTGGCGCTGTGGAACTGGGCGTTTGTCGATAATCAGCCGTTTGTCCCCGACCCGGACAAAAGCGTCGAACTGAACCGTGGCGCCTATCTGGTGCAGGGCTTGGGGCATTGCGGCTCGTGCCATACGCCGCGTGGTATCGCCTTTCAGGAAAAGGCCATGAGCGATGACGGCAGTGCCGGCAAGCACTATCTGGCGGGGGAAACCGTCGAGCACTGGCGCGCCTTGAGTCTGCGCAACCTGTGGACGGTGGGGGACACCGTGCAGTTGCTCAAGACCGGACAAAACCGTTTTGCTACGGTGTCGGGCAATATGGCTGATGTGATCCACCACAGTACCCAGCACTTTACCGATGCAGACTTGACTGCCATCGCCAGCTATTTGAAATCGCTACCTGCAGGCAAGGATGATTTACCGATGCCAGCCGTGGCGATCACACCCGCCAAGGCACCGGATACGCTGTACAGCAGCCGTGGCGGGTTGGGTTACACGCAGTTCTGCGCTGATTGCCATCGCCCGGATGGCGGCGGGGTCAAAGGCATGTTCCCGCCGTTGAACGGCAACCCGGGGATCGTTGCGGCCAACCCGACGACACTCCTGCATATCACCCTGACCGGCTGGAAAACCCCGCAAACAGCAACGCATCCGCGGGTGTACACCATGCCTGGCTTCGCCCGGCTGGGCGATGATGAAATTGCCGAGATCCTCAGCTTTGTGCGCAGCAGCTGGGGCAACGCGGCTCCAGCGATCAAGCCAGGGCAAGTCGCGAAGATGCGCAAGCAGTTGAACCCCGAGACTGTCGACGAGACCGCCTTTGTCACCCCGCGCCTGGCCAATCTGCTCAGTGCCGCCAATGCCGATCAGGTGGTGCGCGGCATGCGCCTGCATCTGCAAACCAAGGCGCTGTTACCGGATAACGTCGGCAATGCCCTGAACTGTACCAGTTGCCACTTGAACGCAGGCACCGTGGCCGATGGCTCGCCTTTTGTCGGGGTCTCGGCGTTCTTCCCCGGCTATGCGCCACGGGCGGGCAAGGAAGTGACACTGGAGGAGCGGATCAATGGTTGTTTCCGTCGCTCGATGAATGGCCAACCCTTGCCCGTAGCCTCGCCGGATATGCAGGCGATGGTGGCGTATTTTGACTGGATGAAAATGAACACGGTAGCGGGGGACAAGGTTGCGGGCCGTGGCGTGGGCAAGGTCGATCCGAAAATCGTCCCCGATCCGGAAAACGGCAAACTGATCTATGCGCAGCAATGTGCGGTGTGCCACGGTGACGACGGCCAGGGCCTGAAACAGGCCGATGGCAGCTTTGTGTACCCGCCGTTGTGGGGCAACGAGTCGTTCAATATCGGCGCGGGCATGGCGCGCACTTACACGGCGGCGGCGTTTGTGAAACGCAATATGCCGATCGGCTTCCACGAGAAATTCCCGTTAGGGCAGGGTGGATTATCGGATCAGGAGGCAGTGGATGTGGCTGAGTACTTCTCCCATCAACCACGACCTGATTTTGTCGACAAGGCCAAGGACTGGCCCAAGGGTGGCAAACCGGTGGATGCGCGGTATTAAGGGCAAGCACTCCTTACCTCAAAACAGCGTTCGTGTTTGTGTGTTTGCCGGGCTTCAGCGAAGCAAAAAAAAGCCCCGCGACCGAATGTACGCGGGGCCAAAAAATGGTTGGTTGCGGCCAACCAAAGGAGCTCGTTGAATCAGTGCGCGCTGGCGACAGTCTCGGCTTGCCAGCCGCCGCCCAATGCTTTGTAAATAGCCACTACGCCGCGATACAGCTCAACCTCGGCCTGGGCCTGGCTGTCTTCTGCCGCAAGACGCTCGCGCTGGGCATCGAGCAGCACCAGAAAGTCCACCGTGCCTTCGCGATAGCGAATGGCTGCGAGGTCAGCTGCTGTACGACTTGACTCACTTTGACGTATTAACGACAGCAAGCGCTGTTGGCGTTTGCCGTAGTCACTGAAGGCGTTTTCCGACTCTTCCAGCGCCAGCAGTACTTGCTGCTCGTAACTGGCCAGGGCGCCATCGGCCTCTGCATCGGCACCGCGCAGTCGTGCCCGCACGCTGCCCAGGTCAAATGCAGGCCAGGTAATGCGTGGGCCCAGTGCCCAGGCATTGGCTGCTGCTGAACCGATTTGCGAGCCACGCCCGGCAGTAAAACCGAGGAAACCGCTAAGGCTGACCCGCGGGAACAGGTCGGCCTTGGCCACGCCGATACGGGCCGTCGCCGCTGCCAGCTTGCGCTCGGCACTCATGATGTCCGGGCGTCGTTGCAGCAGGTCGCCGGGATTGCCGATATTCAGCGCCTTGGCAATGGCCGGTAGCTGTTTGGGGCTCAGATCCACGCTCAATTGCTCAGGTCGCTGGCCCAGCAAGGTGGCGATACGATTGCGCTCGCGCACCTGCTCGGCCTGCAATTGCGGCACGCTGGCTTCAACCGAGGCAAGGCGGGCGTCAGCGCGCACCACGTCCAGCTGATCGCCAACTCCGGCGTCACGCAGGCTTTCAGTGATGGCCTTGGAGTCCTGCTGGTTTTTCAGGTTATCCAGGGCGATGCGCTCGCGCAGCTGTGCACCCCGTAGTTCACCATAGGCATCCACCAGTTCGGCAATCATGGTCACTTGCAGTTGATACAGATCGGCCGCAGCCGCCTGCTCGTCGGCATCGCTGGCCTCCAGCTCGCGCTGGATACGGCCAAACAAGTCGATTTCCCAGGCCATGTCCAGGCCCAGGTCGTAGCGCTCACTGTTGACGCGCTTCTCGGTGGTGCCCGGAATCTGGCCCTTGCCCACATCGCTGCTGGCGCGGCTGGTGATGGTCGGCATGATGTCGTTGCTGACATCATCGCGAATCGCCCGGGCCGCCCGCAGGCGGGCAAATGCCACGCGCAGCTCGCGGTTGCCAGCCAGAGACTGGGTCACCAGCTGGTTGAGGGTCGGATCGTCAAACTGTTGCCACCAGATCCCTTCAAAATGTGCCCGGTCAAAGCCCTTGAGGGTGTCGGCACTGATCTGTGCCGGGGCCGTGGCCGGGGTCTTGTAGTCCGGGCCCACGGCGCAAGCGCTCAGGGCCAGCACCAACAGGCTCGGCAGAAAAACTTTCACGCTCATTGTTGCGACTCCAACGTGAGGTGCTTGGCCGCTTTGCGCGCTTCACTGCGCTCTACATAGCGGCGAATCAATACATAGAACACCGGCGTCAGCAGCAGGCCGAAGAAGGTCACCCCGAGCATCCCGGAGAACACCGCAACACCCATCGCATGGCGCATCTCTGCACCGGCACCGCTGGACAGCACCAGAGGCACCACACCCATGATGAAGGCGAAGGAGGTCATCAGAATCGGCCGCAGACGCAGACGGCAGGCTTCCAGCACCGCTGCCAGCGGGTCGAGGCCTTCTTCCTGTTTGTCCTTGGCAAACTCGACGATCAGAATCGCGTTCTTGCACGCCAGCCCCACCAGTACGATCAGGCCGATCTGGGTGAAGATGTTGTTGTCACCCCCCGAGATAATCACCCCGGTAATGGCTGAAAGCAGGGTCATGGGCACGATCAGGATCACCGCCAATGGCAGGCTCCAGCTTTCGTACTGGGCAGCCAGTACCAGGAATGCCAGCAGTACACAGAGCGGGAACACGAACAACGCGGTATTGCCTGAGAGGATTTGCTGATAGGTCAGCTCAGTCCATTCGTAGGTCATGCCGTTGGGCAGTTCTTCCTTGAGCAGTTTTTCCATCGCCGCCTCGGCCTGGCCCGAGCTGTAACCCGGTGCTGCGCCGCCGTTGATTTCAGCGGTGACAAAGCCGTTGTAGTGCATCACGCGGTCAGGACCTGCGGTGTCGCTGACCTTGATAAAGGTCGCCAGCGGGATCATTTCGCCCTTGTTGTTACGCACCTTCAGCTGGCCGATCTGCTCGGGTTCGAGACGGAACTGCTGCTCGGCCTGCACATTCACCTGATAAGTCCGACCGAAGCGGTTGAAATCGTTGGCATACAGCGAACCCAGGTAGATCTGCAGGGTATCGAAGATGTCGCTGATGGCAACGCCGTGGGTCTTGGCCTTTTCGCGGTCGATAGCGGCATCGACTTGCGGCACGTTGACCTGATAGCTGGTGAACAACCCGGCCAGTTCCGGCACGTTATGGCTCTTGGCAATCACGTTCTGCACTTCTTTGTACAGCTCGTCATAGCCCAGACCACTGCGGTCTTCGACTTGCAGGCGGAAACCGCCAATGGTGCCCAGCCCCTGTACCGGCGGCGGCGGGAAGATGGCGATATAGGCGTCCTGAATGTCGGCAAACTGTGCGTTCAACGCGGCGGCAATCGCCGCTGCCGACTGACTTGGGTCCTTGCGTTCATCAAACGGCTTGAGCGGGGTGAACACGATGCCGCTGTTCGGGCTGTTGGTAAAACCGTTGATCGACAGGCCGGGGAAGGCCACCGAGTTGGCAACGCCAGGTTGCTTGAGAGCAATTTCGGACATGCGTTTTATCACCGCTTCTGTGCGGTCCAGGCTCGCGGCGTCCGGCAGTTGGGCGAAGGCCACCAGGTATTGCTTGTCTTGCGGTGGTACAAAGCCGGTGGGCGTGTGGGCAAAGCCAGCCCAGGTCAGCACCATCAAACCTGCGTAAACCAGCATGGCGATGCCGCTGCCACGGATGATCCGTCGCACGGTACCGACATAGCCGTTACTGGCCTTGACGAAGAAGCGGTTGAACGGGCCGAACAACCAGCCACCGAACATACGGTCCAGCAGACGAGTGAAGCGGTCTTTCGGCGCATGATGGCCTTTAAGCAATACTGCTGCCAGTGCAGGGGACAGGGTCAGCGAGTTGAAAGCCGAGATCACCGTCGAAATGGCAATGGTCAGGGCAAATTGCTTGTAAAACTGGCCGGTCAGGCCCGAAATGAATGCGGCCGGGATAAACACCGCACACAGTACCAGCGCGGTGGCAATGATCGGTCCGGTTACTTCGCGCATGGCCCGCTTGGTTGCATCGACGGGGTTAAGCCCCAGCTCGATATTTCGCTCGACGTTCTCCACCACCACAATCGCATCGTCCACCACGATACCGATGGCCAGCACCAGTCCGAACAGGGACAAAGCGTTGAGCGAGAAGCCAAACATATGCATCACTGCAAACGTACCGATCAGCGATACGGGCACAGCGACCAGCGGGATAATCGAAGCGCGCCAGGTTTGCAGGAACAGGATTACAACCAGTACTACCAGGATCAGGGCTTCAAACAGGGTGTGGACTACCGCTTCAATCGAACCACGAACAAAGATGGTCGGGTCGTAAACGATGTCGAAATCCATGCCCTCCGGGAAGTTCTTTTTCAGCTCGGCCATCTTGGCGCGAACGTCATTGGAGATCTGGATGGCGTTGGAACCCGGACGCTGGAAGATCGGGATCGCCACCGCCGGCTGGTTGTTCAGCAAGGAACGCAAGGCGTACTGGCTGGAGCCCAGCTCAACCCGGGCAATGTCCTTGAGGCGGGTGATCTGGCCATCATCACCGGAGCGGATGATGATGTTCTCGAACTCCTCCTCAGTGACCAGGCGGCCCTGGGTGTTGACCGACAGCTGGAAGCTGGTGGCATTGGGGGCGGGCGGGGCACCGAGGGCACCGGCAGCCACCTGGCGGTTTTGCTCGCGAATGGCGGTCACTACATCAGTGGCTGTCAGGTTGCGCGAGGCAGTTTTGTTTGGATCGAGCCATACCCGCAGCGAGTAATCGCCCATGCCGAACATCTGCACATCGCCAATACCGTTGAGGCGCGCCAGCTCATCCTTGATATTGAGGATGGCGTAGTTGGACAGGTAGAGCATGTCGTAGCGCTTGTCCGGCGAGGTCAAGTGCACAACCATGGTCAGGTCTGGCGAGGCTTTGTCCACCGTGATGCCGATGCGCGTCACTTCTTCCGGCAGTTTGGGCTGGGTGCGCGTCACCCGGTTTTGCACCTGCACCTGGGCGTTGTCCAGGTCCGTGCCCAGGGCAAAGGTGATGGTCAGGGTGATCTTGCCGTCAGCGGTGGACTGCGAAGACATATACAGCATGTTCTCGACACCGGTGATGGCCTGCTCCAGTGGTGCGGCCACGGTGTCACCGATCACCTTGGGGTTGGCACCGGGGAAGTTGGCGCGCACCACAACGGTAGGCGGAACCACTTCAGGGTATTCGCTGATCGGTAACTGGAACAGCGAAATGCCGCCCGCAATCAGGATAAGCAAGGAAAGCACAGCGGCGAAAATCGGCCGCTGAATAAAGAACTGGGAAAAATTCATCGGAGTTATCGTCCCTTAACCGCGAGGAGTCGCGACGCTGGCCAACTTCGGCGCGCCAGTGGCGGGCTTGATTTGTGGCAGGTTGCTGGCTTCCAGGGCTTGTCGTTGTTGTGCCAGGGCGGCGAGGGTCTGTTCGTTGGCCATCGGGATCACTTCAGGCGTTACCGGCGAGCCGGGGCGCACTTTCTGCAGGCCCTTGACGATAATGGTGTCGCCCTTGTTCAAACCGCTGCGAACAATGCGCAGGCCTTCGATTTTCGGGCCCAGGTCCACGGCGCGGTAGGTCGACTTGTTGTCGGCGTCCATCACCAGCACGAATTTCTTGCCCAGGTCGGTGCCCACGGCTTCTTCATTGATCAACACGGCGGAGTAGGTGGCGCTACCGACCAGTTTCAGGCGTGCATACAGGCCGGGGGTAAAGCTGCCGTCGGCGTTGTCGAACACGGCGCGGCCACGGATGGTGCCGGTTTGCGGGTTGACCCGGTTGTCGACGAAGTTCATCTGGCCCAGATGCGGGTTGCCGTCTTCGTTGGACAGGCCCAGGTACACCGGTGTGGTCTGGCCGCGTTGACCCTGACGGGCAAGCTGGTTGTACTTGAGGAACACACGCTCGTCAGCGTCGAAGTAGGCGTACACCTTGTCAGTGGACACCAGGCTGGTCAGCGGCGTGACATCGGCGGTGACGATGTTGCCCGCAGTGATTTCGGCACGGCTGACGCGGCCACTGATCGGTGCAGTGACGCGGGTAAAGCTCAGGTTGAGTTTGGCCAGGTCCAGTTCTGCCTGGATGGCCGCGACGCCGGCACGGGCTTGCTGGGCAGCGGTGGTGCGCGAGTCGGCCAGCTCTGCCGAAATGGCATTGCTCTGGCGCAGACGTTCGCCGCGCTGGGCTTCGTTGTCGGTACGGCTGGCATTGGCGCGGGCCTGTTGCACCTGGGCTTCAAGCTGACGCACGGTGGCCTGGAACGGGCGCGGGTCGATCTGGAACAGCAAGTCGCCCTTTTTCACCAGGGCGCCCTCGGTAAAGGCGACCTGATCAATCTGGCCCGACACGCGTGGACGAATTTCTACAGTCTCTGGAGCTTCCAGGCGACCGGTGAATTCATCCCATTCGTTGACCGGCTGTTCAAGCACCTTGGCCACACTGACTTTTGCAGCTGGAGCCGGAGCAGTCGCTTGGGGAGTTTTGCCGCATGCGCTCATCACCACAATGGCCAGGGCCGCAAGTGGGAAGCGCAAATGTTTAAGTGACTGTTCCATGAGGGGAGTCCGCCGATCTATTGAGATGGGCGGATAATGCTGGCGCGAGTGCTGGCGCACGAATCGAACCCAGCGAAGATCAATATCATCCGGAATGATACAAAGCGTTACCAAGCTCTCTAGCCTGCGCTTTTTGTTAGGAAACTATCAATTAAATTCTGTGTTATTGCCAGCGTAGGGTGTGTTGCACGACGGGTAATAATAACCAATATGTACCACCTGCCACGCTGATTGCTTGCCTAGCTGCGTGCGTCTTTGTGCCAGTCAGGTCACGCATCCATGTCTTCCCTTCATCGATTCACACCCTTACTCACGGCCTTCGATTCCCGGGGCTCAACTGTGCGCACGCTGGCATACCACCGGCAGCGTGCTGGGGACGAACCCCAGGCGCGGCTCCATGCGGTTGATGTTTCGCCACCTTGGCGGGCCGCGCTATCTGGTGGTCGGGGTGCGTAACCCGCACTGATGATGCCCTCGCGTGCAAGCCTGGAGGATGACTATTGTGCTCCGGGCCCGGGCTTGCATCGCGATGTGGTTTGTTCAGCTTGAACCAGGCTCCCAGGTGTCGTTTTCATCTTCGCTGATGCTGTACCAGGTGCAATGGGTCTGGCGGCTTAGATGCCCCCTGGCGTTGAGCTTGCTCGTCATACGGCCCAACGGGTCATAGAACAGCTGATCGCAGTAGCCATCCTTGCGCCGGGCTTCATCATCGATAAAGCGATAGTGATCGGCGAAGTAAGGCCGATAGTTTCGAATGGCCAGGCCCTTGTTGTTGTATTCGACCCTGCCGCTGACCCGCCAGCGATGTTCGCTGAACGCACGCAGGGGCTTGCCGTCACTGTCAAGGCTCAGTCGCCCCGACGGGGCAACCACATACGCTTCACCCGCCGAGGTTTTCTGCTTGGTTTGCAGCTCACGTCCAAAGCCATCGGTGAACGTCAGGCTGATCCGGATTTGCCGGTTAACGCTGTCGTCGCTCGACGGGTAGTTATCGGCTTGCAGCACAGCGGCATAGACCGGTTCGCGGCGTGCCTGGAGGATCTGTTCGTTCAGTTGGCGATTCGCCGTGATGCTCATGTCCAGTGTTGCCAGGCGCATGCGGCCGCTGGCACGAATATATCCGTCCGGAGTCAGATATCCCTGCGTTACCCATTGTGTGCCCGGGGGGGCTGCCGGGATGTGGCCCATCCAGTTGAAAGGGGCGTGGAAGCAGGCGCTGGCAGCATCGAGCAGCGCTGTTTGAGGGTTGTCGATGGCAAAAGCGGGGCTGTCATTGGCTGGGCGCATGTAGTCCGTCAGCGGGGCGAACCCTGTTGGTTTGCCATTTTCCTGGCCGTAAACACTGGTTACTTGCAACTGGCCGAATGCATCGTAGCGCGCTTGCCGAACAGTCCCCTGGGGGTCGGTGATTTCGATGGGCAACATTAACCGGTAGTCATAGACGGCTTGGGTGCTGCAACCGTCCACGGCCGTTACTGCGGCGATATGGCAACCGTAACGGTCATGGGTGAGTGTGGTCGCTGAGTGGCTTTCAGAGGCTCGCAACTGATTGGCCCGGTAGAAACCATGCACGTCGGTGTAACGGGTAAAGCCCTGTTTGAGTGACCACAGGGCTGGCGCTGCGTGGGTGTCTGTTGGCTCAGGCAGGAACAGTCTCATGGGATGGTAATGCTCCTGGACGAGGGTGCTGGCCAGGTCGAACGGGGTTCCTCCGGGCAGTGCAGGTACATCGTCGTAGGCGGCAAGTGCCTGGTCGTCGAGTTCGGCCGACTCTTTGAAGGCCGTCAGCGCCTGAAAGCTGGCCTGGCCCGCCGGTAACGGGGCGTCACTCTGCGCCAGGCAGTAATATTGCACGGACAACCCCCCCAGAGTGCGCTGTGCCTGCGGTCGCACAGGGTTGTCAGCGGTGTTGCCGATTAACAGTTCATAGCTGGTATGCGCGCTGTTGAGGGCTTCTTTTTCAAGCACCAGTGCATTGCTGCGTTGCCGGTAAGGCAGTTGCAGGCGCCAGCGTTGAGGATTGTCCAGATGAATGAACTGCGCCCGGATTTCACTGATGTAGTGCATCTGCTGGGCCGGATCGTGGGTATCGCGCCACCAGGTCTGGTGATGGTGCTCATCGAATGGCGGCAGGTCGGATGCGCGCTTGCGCCGGGCGTAATTTATGGTTACCCCGTGTGTCAGGCTGCCATAACGATCCCGGCGCAGATTGATGATGTGCTGGCAGGCGGGGTCGGTTGCCTCGCGCTCGTGGCGGTAGACCCGTGACTCCAGGGCAAGTACCAGCAGGGATTCGGGCGTCTGCAATTGACGCAGCATATAGCGGTACTGGCTGACGGTAAAAGGCACTCGTGACGATTCCGGGTCATCGGCCGCAAACACTTCTTCACGCAGTACCAGCCCGCTCAGTGCCAGAGCCATCCTGCGCCCGGAAGCAGGCGGTGGCAGTACGCTGTCTTGCTCCTTATCGGCTTCCAGGCGGGTCAGCAGTGTGTTGCCTGGCGCAAGGGCCAACCTGTCGCCCGCCCAGTATTGGTCCTGCGGCATATCAAGGGCTTTTCCGGTGTGAAACCAGGTCTTGCGCAGCAAGGGTGCGGTTGCTGCCTTGTCGAGTTTCTGGCCGGCAGGGCCCTCGGTGTCGGTTGCCATCAGCAAACCGAAGCCCTGGAACTTGCGTTCGAGACTGTCGTAGAAACCTTCCCTGTAAGTGAAGCGTTGGGTCAGTTGATTGCCGCTGATCTGATCCAGCTGTTGCTGCTCGCTGACCAGATGCAGCGCAAATGGCAGGCCACCGGTGCGCTGTGTCCGTTGCGGTTTTTCGTCCAGCCACTCCTGGGCACTGCTGCGGTAGGTAACCCGGCCTGAGGCTCCCATATTGTTGTCGGTACCGATCAACAAATAGGGTTTTTGCCGAACAAATTCGTATCGCCAGTGACGGGCTGAAGGGAGAAGGACGGAGAGGATCAGGCTGGTACAGCCCAGCCCTTGCAGGTCGGCCACACTGACCTGGCAAAAGCGGTCATGCCTGACCCCCTCGGGCCAGGGCAGCGCTGTCGGCACGGCTTGCAGGCCGTTGCCGCAGAGGTTCATGAAAATCAGTGCCCGATCGGGCTGAAGGTAGATCAGGTCACTGGCGCCGGAGCCATCCAGATCGGCCAGCAGTACTCGCGAGGCCTCGAATTCGGCGTAGGTGAAGGGCAGGGTGGCGAATACGAACCCTTTGCCAAATCGGCCCCGGCCCAGATTTGGCCAGCACTTGATTTCATCATGACGAATGCGCACCAGGTGTTGCTGGCCACTGCCCAGCAGATCGCTGAACGCCATCAGTTCAGTTTCGCTATTGCCGGGCAGTGGCAGATCGTTATCGGGATGCGGCATGTCCGCGGCAGGGGCAAAACCCTGCGAGCCCTTGTTGCGATAGAGCCGCACACTGTTGCGGCCAATCAGCGCCAGGTCGTCAATACCGTTACCCATCAGGTCGGCGAGCTGGGCTGTCGGCTGGAAGAACTCCTGCGGCAATGCTGCAAAAGGCGCGAAGTTTGCCCAGCTCCGGTCGTTTTCCAGGGTGAAAAAGCCACTCATGCCCGGCTGGGCGATGATCCACTCCAGCTGGCCGTCGCCATTGAGGTCCGCCAGGGACTGGTACAGCGCACCGGTCTGCTGTGCCACCGGGATACGCTCCAGCATTTGCAGCGGGCCATAGGCGACGTCATCAGGCTCGACCGGGTTGGCAGCCCGGACGGGTTCGCGGTAGTACCAGCTTTTGTCAGAGCGCCAGAGCACTCCCGGCAAGCCGTCGTTGTAGAGGTCAACCAGTTGATAGCGCTGGTTGTCGTTGATACCGTCCAAAGCGTCAAAGCGTTGATAGCCTGAAGGCATGCCAGTTAACTGGAAGTCGCTGTAAGTCAGCTCCAGGGGCGGCCAGTGGCAGATCTTTGCGCTGGCATCGCAGGCCTGGCTGTGCAGGGCCTGCAACAGGCTGCCTGCGGTTGCGGTGGTCATGTACTCCAGCAGCAGCCGGCGGGTCAACACCGGTTCGCGGCCCATTGCAGGCTCTTCAGGAAAGTAGTGGAACATCAGGACTTGCCGGCAAAGACGCCGGCTCGCCAGTTCAAAGCCATAGGCATAGTTACACATTGGATCACTGCGTTCCGGCCATGGTTGTTGCACCCCATAGGAAGGGAGGCGAGTCAGATCAGTTGTGCGTTCGCCGTAGTCAAAGAGCAATTCAAAATGCCATTGTTTTTGCGCCGGGGTTTCAACTGTCCACAGTTCCAGATGCTCCCTGGGCACGATATTGGTGTAGCCGATACGGGCAAGGTAGCGCTGGGCGCTGTAGTCTCGAGGGCCACTGCCCCGGGTGTCAGCCTTGTACTGATAGTAGATCTGCTCGCCGTGGGGGTTGAGGCTTTCCTCAAGCAGCCATTGGGCAACATGGGCAGGCGCCTGTGGATCGGCGATGCGGGCCGCGTGCGTTTTGCCAAACAGGTGCAGGTTGCCGTCTGCGCCCTGGACCAGCCAGAACCCTGCGGTGTCTGACGTCGATGACCAGTGTTCAATGCGATCGAAAGTGGTTTCGTGGCGTGGCAGGTAGCGCACCACAGTGTAGGTGGTGTTCAGTTGAAGTCCGTTGAAACGGCTGCTGGAACGGGTTTGCAGCATGCCTTGGGCTGTCCGTTCGGGGAGCAGTTCCGTACCTGACGGACCGATAAATACATCCTCACTGTCATAGGCGGGTACGCCCTTGAGCGTGCTGCGTGCAATCGAGCCAGCGAAGGCTGCCCAACCGATTCCGAACGGGCCATTACCCAGGGCACTGTTGTAAGTCAGGCTGATGGCCGGGTCGAAACCCCGGCCCGGCGACAGTGGCAGGGGAACCTCGAACGAGGCCGCACCGGTCATACCGACGGCTCCCCATGTGGTGCCGATACTGTGTATTGCGCCTCCGCCCTTGGGCAAGGACGGTGTTTGCACCTCGCCTGTGCCGTGTTGTTGAGTCGTCATCCCTGACCTCCTGCGCTTCTCGCGGTGTAGCGCACATGTACGATGATGTCGCTGAGGGAATTGAGCATGGATGACTGGGCTGCAGGGTTGGGAAACGCCAGTCGCCATCTGGACACTGCCCCGGTGTACTCGAAGGGCAGATAGCGTTCGTCATTATCGAAGTTGAGGGTGAACTGGCCGCTGTCATTGAGCCCTGTGGACAGTGCGACCTGCTCCCTGACCCGCATGTTGTCGAGCATATCGTCGTCTTTTGCAGACAGGTGGGTTCGGTTCCAGGTCTGGGTCAGGGTCGCGCAAATGTCTTCATAAGGTCCGAGCGTGGCAGGCAGCGAGACGCTGACGCTTTTTATCCGGCGCAGGTAATGACCGGGGTAGTCGTCGTCGAACAGCGCCTTGCTCAACTCAAAATCCACGGTGCCATTGACGATCATTTCGTGCTTCAGCGACGCCCAGTCCTTGTTCAGCGTGGGCACCCGATCCTTGCCATGCAACAGGCGCAAGGACAGGGTTTTGCTGATTTCCAGTTCACGCTGGTTACGTTGCATATAGGCAGTATTCATGTTCTGCAGGTCGAGCTTGAGCGACTCGCCTGCGGTCAGCCCCTTGAATTGATTGTGCCAGTGGCTGCTTTGGATAAAACGAGTGCTCCAGTCCGCACGTTCAAATTGCCAGCATGCCTGTGCGCTCAAGCACAACGAATGGGCTGCGTCGTAGGCCTGATAGTAGAAAGAAGCCAGATGACTATTGAGCCACTGATACAACTGTGCGCTGGAAAAATGCTTGCTGAGCACCTCGTAGGTGAATCTGGCCTGCTCCATAGCTGTTTCCGTGTGTCTGAGTTGCAAGCGCAGCACCGTGTTCTGCTGTTCGTGGGCCTGCAGTTGCAAGTCGGCCTGAATGAGCTCCTGACGGCACTGCTCCAGGGCCTGGGACCACTCCTGGACGCGGCGGTTGAACAGCGCTGTACGATCCAGATGACCGGCATTGGCGCGTTTCTCATTAGCCATATTTCGGGCCGCAGCCTGAATCGCATAAAAGGCGCCTTCATAGCGCATCCCGCCGTTGGAGGTGCCGAAAATATTGGGTGCCAGCATCGCCAGCCCTGCAGCAGCCTCGGCTACGGATGCTTTGGTTTCCCACTGTGCGCTTTCAAGATATTGCTGGCTGGCCTGTGCTTCGGCTGGAGAGATACCCTCATTGAGCAGTTTTTCGAAATACTGCTGGCGGCTTACCAGTACCTGGCGACCGGCCAGCAGCGCCTCGCGGTTGGCTTCGTTAGCCCGCATGCCCTGACGTTGTTGATCGACGGCGATTCTGGCGAGGTCCCAGGCATGTTGTTGCTGTAACTGAAGGTGCTCGTTCTGCTCTTTGCGCTCGAACAGCACAAGCAGGGTATTACCGAGCTGGATGACATTCTCGACCAGGGTCGCGGCATGGGCATGGACAACCTGGTAGCGATAATGGCCGATTTCCCTGGTTTGTTGGCGGGTCGCAGACAATGGGTCAGAGCTGGCATTGTGGGCGTAGTGGCTCAACAGCAGGTGCGGAGCCAGCGCGGGTGCGAACAGTGCCTGTTGCAAGGGTTTTGCGCTGATACTGAGGTGATGTCGAAGGTTGTAGAGACGACTTTCAAGTTTGTCCCAGCGTGACACCAGATCCGGATTCAGGGGCAGGTACAGGGTGCTCTGGCTTGATGCGCCCAGATCCTGCAGGGTTAAGGGTTGCCAGGGATCGGCTCGGCTGATTTGCGGCCTTGGCCCCAGCAGGCTACTGGCCCGAACGTACCAGAGCTTGGCCTCTGCCAGGCTATCGGCACTGGCTTGACGATAAGCGGCATCGCCGCGATTGAGCAGGATGTCCAGGTACAACATATATAACGCTTGGCGGAAACAGGACGGGCTACTGAGGGCTATCTGGTGCGGATCGTCCGGGTTGTCCTGCTGGTAACCCGGCTCTGATTTGTCCTGGGTCAGGGCCGGCACTTTCCAATATCTTGAGTGTTGCTGCGGTTCAGTTGCCCTGCTTTCTGGATCGAAGATGTATTTGAGCCAGGATTGGGCCTCGGCATAACGCTGCTCCATGTTCAATCGGCAGGCCACCAGCCAAGGAAGGAAGAGGAACAACTCCCGGAAATACTTGCCATGGGCGCCATGAAAATCCAGGGAGTGGGGCTTGGCATTGCTGGTAAGCGCCGGTTCGTGCGATTGATTTGTGGCTATCGTAAACAGCCGGTCGAGACTGACATTGGCGGCGGCGCTCAGGTGTCTGCCAATAGTGGTGTTCATGTGGATCGGCGCACGAAGGGTTCTCGGTGAAGCCACATCGCTGTACTTGAGAAGGGAGCCGCTGAAGTCGATAAACTCGGCTGTTCCTTCAGGCTGCGCCGGGCTGCGTGAGATTCTGGGCGCCAGAGGTGTAATGGGGGTGGCGTTATTGGGATCCAGTTTCAGTCTCAGTGACTTCAGTGCATAACCTCGCAGGCTGCGGCTGTTATGGCGTGTGTCCGTGTCGTAAATCAATACTCCGTGAAGGATCGTGATTGGCCGGGTACCCGTGCTTGCAATGCTGCTCACTTCCTCTTCAGGCCGGAGCGTTTCAGGATTGAGTTGAATATGGGCGCTGAACAGATGGGCCGGGGTCAGGCTTGTAAATACGCCGTTGAGTGCGCGGCGGGAGGTATTGGGTTCACCGACGATATAGCTGTTGTTGCGATGGATGTTGTAAGGGTGCGGTGTGTTTTCGTCCCGTGGAGTCATGATCACGGGCTTGTAGTGGCGGGTATATAACGTGGCAATGACACTATCAAATAACCAGTCATTCTGACTGTTCACTTGCTCATTGAGTGTGGCGTAAAAATGAAGAGTAATGCGGTGGTCGGAATGAGCGTTTTCAAACAAGGTATTGAAAGCGTCGTATTCGATGTATCTGCCTTCCAGCGAAACGTTCCAGTCTTTGCGTACGGCACTTAACCTTTGCGGTTTTACGACGCTGAGGGCGTCGTCGGGAAATTCATATATCAGGCTGGAATAGGTAACGCCGGTTTTGTGACTGGTCATGGAGACCGATACCCAGCTGCAGGGTGGGATCAGTTCGGTCTTGAGAGTCAGCAGCGAGCTAGGTTCCAGCTTGAGTTTGCCGCTGCTACCGGGAAGCGGCCGCAGAAGGGCAAGATGGAGAGTAAGTTCGGCCCGGTTGGTACTCGCCCTGAAGGTGACCGACTGCTGTTCGGGGAATGCTTTTTCAAGCCTGGCGTTGACTTCCAGCGCACAGGATGTGGTGTTGAAGACAATATCGCTGTGGTAGTGCTGGTCACTTATATAAGCCTGTTTGTTCTCGAAGTTCCAACCTGTAAATGCCGGGGTCGGGGTACTGCTGACGATGTCTGTTATTGCGACGGTTTCGCTGGTCGAGGCGTGGAAATTGAAATTTCGCGAATTGTTGTAGATGAACAGGGATAAATAACGTTTTGCCAGTTTTTCGTGTTCAGCGTTGGGTTTAAGGTCTGCCACTGTGCCCCTTGAGAATAACCGCTCACTGCTTAAGTCCTGGTCGAGTCTCACGGCCTGGAAAAAGTCTCTGCGGGTGTGATCCCTGCCGGCGACGGGCTTTTGCGGAGCATGGGCGTTCAGCCCTAAAAACAAGGATGCCGGGCTAGTACTGGTGTCCAGCACTGCCACTGTTTCAGTCGCCTGCATCAAGGCGTTCTGGTCCAGTTTGTTAAGCTCTTTCATCACGCAGTATTCATCACTGCACACCCGTGGCACGCTCCAGCTGCCATCGTATTTCATGTAGGAGAAGTAAAGGCGGAACTGAATGAAACGACTTTTCAGGTAGTTTTCCAGGCGTGCTTTATAGTTTTTTTCCGATTCGTCAGGCTCTGACCAGAAATAATCAGCGCTGTAACTGGCCGCTGCCGGGGATATGCATTGAGCCCAGACAACAAACAGGCGGTTGTTAAAGCAAATCGGACGGACGCTGTGCTCCGGGATGTTTTCCGAGGCAGGCAGAGGTATTTTTTTCCAGTCAGACCAGGCGCCGGGCTGTGGTGCGTCCTGCTTGAGGGCAGGGGCACCCCCTGTGGCGGGATGCAAGTAGCGCCTGGACATATCCAGCGAGCGCCAGTAGTAAGTGTTCTCGACAGTTGATCGGGCAACAAAGTAGTAAGTGCTCTCGGCGAACCTGTCTTTTTCACCATCAATGTAACCATTCAGGGTCTTGAGGCTGCAGATCTCTTCAAATCGGGCCAAGTAGCGTTGAATGGCAGGCAGTATATTGTCCGAGTTAATTCGACATTGATTTATGTCGTTCTCAAGCTGCTGGAAACTTTCGGTTTTATCACGGCGTAACATCGGGTTCAGATAGTTGGCCGGAAAGCTGCGTAACTGTTGAATCGCACGCCAAACCGAATAGGCATGCAGATTGTTGCGCCAGGTGTTTTGTTGTTTGGTTGTCATGCCAAGTTTGTCGTAGCCAGGCTCCAGCCCCACTGAAATGGCGTTGATATATTGCTGCAGGCTGGCAATGGCGCTGGCCACACGACTGGTAGGCACTGCCTGACTGACTTGCACATCCAGCAGCCAGTAGGTGTACAGGTCGTTGGCGTTGTTGATTGTGTGCTTGCGAGCCGGGGTTTGCAGGGTGGTGTCTTCAGGCAGCACGTAGGTGAGGTAGAACGCGAGCAAGGCATCGCGCAGCTGCTCATTGAGTTGCCGGTGGCGTTGGTCAGACATGGACATTCCTCGGAAAGATGTATGAGCGTTGCGCTCATGGGGCGGTGGCGAAGACGGCGCTGCCGACCTGCTGCCAGTCATCGGAACTGAAGGTGGCGGTCAAGCCTGTCGCCATCAGCAACATGCTTGCCGAAAGACCTGTCTGCCTGGCGGTCTCATGGCAGCGCATCAGCCAGTCCAGTTCAGTCATCGAGCGCACGCGTTTTTCCAGCAGGGGCTTTATCAATACCTCTATCTCGCTGGCGTTCCACCCCAGCATCTGGGCCAGCAATTCGCTGGTTTGCGAGTTCAGACCGGTTTGTTCGCCGTTCTGTTTTTGAGGGTTGGCCTGGTTCAGATAATTGAGCAGTGTGGCGTGGTTAATCCCGTAAACGTCGCTGAAATGACTGAACCTCTGGAACAGATACAGGGTGCTCAGGGTTAACTTGAGGGTTGAATGTGCCGATTGCTCGGACTCCAGCCAACCGGGGTCAAGCAGAAAAGCCTGCAGGGCTTCACGGCTGATGGGCAGTTGCAGCTCGGTTTCTGCATGGGGAAAGAACAGCAGCAGGTGTTTGAGGGATTCATTGGGTTTATCACTGCCAAGGGCACTGGCGAAAATACGCGAAGCTTGCCTGAAGGCCTGTTTCATAAGCTCGGGGACCTCGCTGGCCAGGGAGGTATCCTTGAGTAATTGATCTATTTCTTTCTTGAAAGGATGCAATTGTGAGTAGGCTGCGGACAGCTGCGTATTGAGTATCTGCTTGACCCGGGCCTTGAGTGCCTGGTTGCGCCCCGCATCGGGGCTCAGGTTGACGTATTTGTCGACCATGTAGGCCACGCCTTTTTCCAGGCTGTCCGCTTTGGGTTGCGCGGGCAGCATGGACTGGACCCGGAGCAGTCCTTTGGCCAGCAGCACATTCCAGGTGTAGGCAAGGGGTTTGCTACCGGCTTCCGGTTGCGGCAAGTCCAGCTCATCGAGTGTGGATTGCGCCAGCAGATATTGGGGCATGCGTTGCAACACCGCCTCGACCTGCGTGAGCCGCTGCTGTACGGAGGAGGGCAGCAACGTGGTCTCGAGTAACAACTGCTGGCGTAACTGTTGAACGCTTTTACCGCTGTCATTGAGCCAGCTAACCGCCCAGTCCAGTTGCATCAACACATCGAGAAAGTCCGCCGGCGAGTTGCTGCCTGACTGACGCAAGCCCGGCTTGACCAGTTGCTGGTGGTAGGTTTTGCCCCCCATCAACTGGCACAGTTGATCGCAGTCCAGGACTGACAGTCCGAACATTGCGGGTAATGTGGCCTGTCGGTAAAAGCTGGAAAACGTCTCGATATTCCGGCGAGGCGTGGCGAAATATTGCTTGGTACGGGTTTTCAGCAACCCCAGGGACTGTGGTGTGTCTTCGAGGCCCAGAGCGCCACAGGCCCGATACAGAACCCCTTGTGTCGTACCGAGATCCAGCGGCTGGTTGTCGAGAGTCAGGGGGGAGTTGAGCCAGTGCGGCGGGTTGAATACCTGGTCGAATAGCGATGTGTGTTGCCCGACCCCATGAACGGGCATGTGGTAAAGCCATGCCGAAAATGTTCCGGGCGTCAGGCCATAGCGTTGGTTCAGGTAGCGAAAGACACCCATTGCACGCAGGCTGTTGTCGTTGATGGCAAGGTGTTCAGGGCTGCTGCCTTCACAACCGGCGATGCTATAGAGCAAGGTATCCAGATCTGCGAAAGGCATATTGAGCCAGCGTTGCAGGCGGATCATCCGTTGCAAACGGTCATGACGCTGTGGAGTTGTGTCTTGCAGGTGGTTTTTTTTTGATGAGTCGATGCTCAGGCCCAGTTTCTTTTGCCCTGTTCTGTAGGGGCCATTGATAAAGCGAGCGCCTGCAGTGTGATCCCGGGCAATCTGATCTGCCGTCTGCACGACGTTGCCAGACAAGCGCGGCTGATAGCTGGCGTGGGCAAGCAGTTCATGGAACTGCTCGGTGCTCAGACCGGTGTGCTGCATGAACTGTTGTTGGTCAGTGATGGGCTGGCTGTGGCCATAGTGTTTTTTGTAAAAGGTGTCTGTGCCCTGTTCTTCAAAGTCCTCGGTCAACAGGTTTTGTTGTGCAGGGCTGAGCAGGGTGAGCAGACGCTGCGCCTCATAGGCTTGCTGCTGCACCGTGCCGTACTTGTTCTCCGGCTGCTGGTCATAGGGCAGTTTCAGGCTGATGCGATAATTCAATGCACCAAGCCCCGGCTTGTTGCCCGCAAGCCCCAGCACGCATTGCTGATGGGCCAGGTCGAAAGGCAATTCAAAGGGGTAGCGTAATTCGGCCAGCACCTGATGCACCGTGCGGTCGCCGTAAATGTCGCGATGCGTGTCCAGGTAGGTTTTGACCGGTGCGTTCAGGGCCTCGTTGACCAGCGTCAGCAGTGGCAACTGACGGGAAGTGTTTTCAGCATTGATCACCAGTTCCTTGAGCGCAGGTACACGTTGGGCGAGGGTGATTTTGTCTTGAGTGCCTTTGCCGGTTTGCTCCACTTCCAGGGCAAACCGGTAGAGCGCCTGCAGATACGCCGCGGGCGAGTCGACTGCGGCGAGGGAAGTCGGTGAGCAAAAGGTATCCCAGTCGTCTTTGAACAGGGCTGACCAGGTGGGGCCCGAGTCGGGAGAGGCTGTGTCCGTTGGCATGGTAAATCTCCTGTGCACACAGTGGGTGATCCACGGCGCGTGCAGAAAATTAGCATTGCCATACCTGGCTTCTCGGCCAGCTGAAAGCACTGAAAAGCTTGGGAATTGTCGCTGAATGACAAGCGTTCGTGTGTTCCGGACGCAGGCCTTTTATGCAAGAGGGTGAAGGCAGGAGGCTACATGCCCCCTGCAATGCAGCATGATCAGAAGTTGATCGAGGCACTCAACCTTGCCGTCAGCGGCGCCCCCTGGAAGACATAGTTATCGCCCATGTATTCGCCCACATCGCGCCAGTAGCGCTTGTCGAACAGGTTATCGACGGTCAGGCGAAACACGGTGTCGTAACCTTCGATACGGGTGCTGTAGCGGCTGCCGATGTTGAAGATGGCGTAGGCGTCGGCCTGTACCGTACCCACCTGGCTGGCGTATTTCTTGCCGCTGTACTGCACGCCGCCCAGCAGGGCCAGGCCGTCGATCCAGGGCAGGGCGTAGTCGCAGTAGAGGCTGGCGCGCAGGGTGGGTACGTTGATGGTCTGGTGGCCTTCATATTCGGGCGATCCGCTACCGCTGACCCGGGAGCGGATCGCCGCGACGCTGGCCGCAATCTGCAGCCGGTCAGTGGCCCAACCGTTGGCCGCCAGCTCAATGCCGGTGTTTTTCTGCTGGCCCTGTTGGACGTAAGTGAACTCGCCATTTTCGGGGCGAGCATACTGGTACGCCTGGCGGATCTGGAACAGTGTGGCGCTCAGGCTCATGCGCTGCCAGTCGTATTTGATCCCGGCCTCTATTTGGCGCGACACGGTGGGTGGCAGGATGTCGAAGTTATTGCTGGCAAACCACGGCGCTGTGCCACCCAGGGACAGGCCCTTGCTGTAGCGGGTGTATAGCGTCATATTTTGCACCGGTTTGTAGATCAGCGCGGCCTGGGGCAGGAATTCATAGCGTTGGGTGTGGCGGGTGGTGTCGCCCTGATTGTCGAAGGTCTTTTCATCCAGACGCACTTCGCGCCCGCCGATCATGGTCTGCCATTGCTCGTTGAAGCTGATCAGGTCATTGAAAAACACCCCGTACTGGCGGCTGTCCAGGCGGCGATGGCTGTCGTTGAGGGCGCCGTTGTAGCGCTCGAGGTTTTCAGGCTCGCTGTCGATATTGCCACTGCCGAGACTATGGTTGATGGCTACACGATTATTCACCACGCGCCGGAATGCACTGCTGCCCACGGTCAGCTCATGACCGATTGCGCCGGTATGGAAGCGACCGCTGAGGGCTGCCTGTACCTCATCATTGCGCCGGGTATCGTCAGGGCTGCGGAAGTCATAGATATCGTAGCCGCCCTCGGGGGTGAAGTAGTTGCCGACATTGGGTGTAACGCAGCCGACAGTACAACCGCCCCAGGCAAACGAGCTGTAGTCGTCGATCACCACCTTGCTGCGTGAGGCGCTCAGACTGCCTTTCCAGCTGTCGTTGAAGCGGTATTCGAAGTTGCCGTTGATATTCAGAGAATCAATGGTCACAGGTTTCGAGCCGCTCTGGTGCGCCAGCAGCTTTTTCGGCGAGGCGTGATGCGGCAGTTCGCTGCCGCCGAGCAACTGATAGCCCGGCACCGAACGCTGCTCCTTGTTCTGATACTCCACGTCCAGTTGCAGCAGGGCATCGGGGTTGATGTTCCAGTCGAACGCCACAGAGGCGAAGTCACGCTGGCCGTTGGCGTGATCGACATAAGAGTGAATATCTTCATGGGCAACGTTGGCACGCAGGCCGAACTGCTGTTCGCTGCCGAACCAGCCTCCCACATCGGTGGCGATGTAACCGCTGCCGCGATCGTCGGTAGACACCGTAACAGAGCGCACATCGGCTGCCCGCTTGGTCACATAGTTGACCGCGCCTCCGGGCTCGGAAACGCCGCTTTGCAGGCCTGAAAGCCCCTTGAGCAGCTCTACCTGCTGCTTGTTTTCCAGCCCGACATTTTGCTCGCCGGTGATGGTGCGGCCATTGATCTTGTAGCTGCTGGCCGAGTTCAGCGAAAAGCCGCGCACTACAAAATTCTCGTAGTAGCCGACGGGCGCGTAGCTTTCGCCGACCGATGCGTCGTTTTTCAGCACATCGCTGAGCAGGCGGGCTTGCTGGTCTTCAATCAGGGCATCGGTAAACACCGCAATGGCGGCCGGCGTATCGAGCAAGGGCGCCGCGTCGAAACCACCGACCCAGGCGTTGTCGGCCTGATAATCGCCGTTGCCCGTGGCCGTCACGGACGTCGCCGGCAGTTCGGTCCCGGCTGCATGTGCCGCAGGCATGGCGCTGCCCAGCAGCAGGCCGAGGCTAAGCAAACTGAGAGAGAATCGCGGGGCGGACTCTCCCTGGCTGAAAGTCCGGTAAAGCATGTTCATGCACAGCTCCTGAACGGTGGGCAGGCTTGAGACCCGAGCCTGTTTCTCAAGCGCGCCATCATACAGTCGCATGCCGGGTTGCGCTTGGCGCTTCGCCATCAGGGAGCCTGCCATGACGGCCTGTCAGGGCCTGGCCCGACGGGTTTTTTGCGCAGCCGTTACAGCCTGTGGCTCAAGGCAATCCTTGATTTAGACGTGTTGCATGGGTTATAGCTAAAAAGGTCAGTCGTAGTATTACAGGAAATTAAAACGCCCTTATGGATGGAATCACACGTATCAATCGCCAGTTGGGCTCACACTTCGCATCCCTGATTGCAAGCTGTGGGCCTCACGTCAAATGCTGCATCAGTGCAGTCACAGGGTTTGTTTCCCGCTTTCTCGCAAACTTCGCTATCCCCCACCTGAGACCCTGCTTCTCGGGCAGCTGCGCCAACTGGCGCCATTGTTACGTCCCTCCGCCTGATTATTTCTGACCGCCAGCCGTTCCGGTGCACTCACGCCCCGCTGTCAATGGTGCGTTCTGCTGCCCGGGATTTGTATTTGAAACCACGTTTTTGATCCAAAGCGTTTCCGCGGGCAGCCAATAATTGCTCGCGCTACAAGGAGCTGTGTTGATGATTTATTTTCAGGGTAAAAGAATTTTCAGTGCCATCTTCGATATGGACGGCACCATGTTCGACACCGAGCGCTTGCGCTTCAAAACGCTCAAGCAGGCCGCCGAGGAGATTTACGGCACGCCACTGAGTGAAGAAACACTGATCGGCTCATTAGGCCTGAGTGCCAAAAAAGCCGAGGCCCTGGCCAGGGCCAACCACGGCGAAGACTTCCCCTATGCCCAGGTTCGCCAGCGTGCCGACGAGCTGGAGCTGGCCCATGTGCGTGACCACGGCGTGCCGATCAAGGATGGCCTGCTGGAAGTGCTGGAGCGCTTGCGCAAATACGGCCTGACCATGGCGGTGGCTACGTCGAGCCGTCGCGCCATCGCCGAGGAATACCTGATCAATGCCAATGTGCTGAAGTATTTCGACGTTACCGTGTGCGGTGATGAGGTGACCCAGGGCAAGCCCCACCCGGAGATTTTCCTCAAGGCGGCCAGCGCGCTCAATTGCCTGCCAGAGCATTGCCTTATGCTGGAGGACTCGCAAAACGGTCTGTTGTCGGCCATTCGTGCCGACGGCCAGCCGATCCTGATTGAGGATATCAAGCCGCCAGCGCCTGAAGTCGCGGACTGCGCCCTCAAGGCCTACACCAGCATGCACGGTTTTTTGGGTGACCTGAACGAATGCATGCCCGATCTCGGTCCTCCCGCGCTGACCGACAGTTTCCCGCCCACCCTCAATCAGTTCAGCGCCGGTATTCATGGTTTTGGCGCAATGGGCGGCGGTTACCTGACGCAGATTTTCTCGCACTGGGACGGCTACACCCGACCCTGCGAGATCATCGCCGCCACCCGCTCACGCATGCTGCGCGAGACCATTCAGGCGTTTGGCCGCTTCAGTGTGCGCTACAGCGCCACGTCCTTCGATCAGACCATCGATAACCTGCGCATGATCGACATGGACGACGCCGAAGCAGTGATCCGCATGTATGACGTGGCGGAAATCATCGGCCTGAGCCTGCCTGAAACGGCAATTCGCAAGCAGGCCGGGGTGATTGCCCGGGGCCTGGTGCGCCGCTACGAGCGCCGGGGGCGTGAGCTGACCATTTTGATTGTGCTGAACAAGGTCGGCGGTGCCGACTTTGTGCGTCGCCATGTGCAGGCGCAACTGGAGTTGCTGGTGTCTGCCGAGCTGTGCCGCAAGATTCTGGATAACACCCACTTTGTAGAAACGGTGGTCAGCCGCATCGTCTCAAAGTTGTCCAACGAAGCGCTGGTGCGCCAGTTGCGGATCAAGTCGAAGATGTTCCAGAACAGCCTCGATGACGAGCCTGACGCACCTCGCGCCGCACCGCGCACTCCGGTGCCCGAGTACGAGCGCCTGATCAGCCGCTTTCGACCTTTTACCCAGTCCAGCAACGCCTTGAGCCAATTGCATCTGATCCTGTTCAACAGCGAGCCGGACATGCCCCTGTACGCCCAGCGCTGTAGCAATCTGCTTGAGCGCTTGCGCCAGGTGAAGACGGTCGACGACATCACCCAGCCACAAGTCATCAAGAACCTGCTGTGGAATGGCCCGCACGCGATCATTGCCTGGTATGCGAGCCTGCTGGGGTACTCCTGGCTGGGGCAGGGCATGGGCGACCCGCGCGTCAGTGAGCTGGCGCAGCGCTTGATCGGTGAGGCAGTCGGCCCGGCACTGGTGGCCGAAAACCCGCAGATGGAAGATGCCGTGGCAGCATTTTCAGCCACCTTTCTGGAGCGCTGCAATACCTCCTTCAAGGACCCCTGTGCCCGTGTCGGACGTGATCCACTACGCAAACTGCAACGTAACGAACGGATCTTTCGCAGTATCGATCTGGCCAGAAAGCACGGGATTGACAGCAGTGCCCTGCAGTTCGGCGCGGCGCTGGCGTTGCACTATGCGCTGCGCAGCACTGACAGCAAGGATCTGGAGTGCCAGCAGATGCGTAGTCTGTATCAGGACAATGGCAGCATCGAGGCGGTCCTGACGTTTACCGGCAGCTATAACGGCCAGCCGTATCCGGGGTTGGACCCGGTCACGGATGCGGCGTTGATTGAGGCAATTGCCGGGTATTTTCATGGCCCGCTCTGTGCTGAATTCGTCATGCGAACGGCCTGAACCGATCAAGCCGTGAGCCTGAGGATGGTCCAGTCTGGAAGGTCTGTTCAAGGAGCTGACCATGAAACGACTGACCCTGACCCAGGCTTACGAGCTTGCCGAATCGATCCTGTTGCATAACGGTTTCAACCAGGCCCATGCCCGCGCGGTGAGCGCCACGGTGCTGGCCGGGGAGCGCGATGGTTGCGCGTCCCATGGTTTGTACCGGGTGCTGGGCTGTGTCAATTCACTGCGCGCGGGCAAGGTCTCGGCCGATGCCGCGCCGCGGGTGATCGACCAGGCGCCGTCGATAGTGCGGGTGGATGCAGCCGGCGGGTTTTCCCAGCTGGCGTTCCAGGCGGGTTTGCCGCTGTTACAGGAAAAAACCCGGGCCAACGGCATTGCAGCCCTGGCGATCAATCGTTGTGTGCATTTTTCCGCACTCTGGGTGGAAATCGAGCAGTTGACCGCGACGGGGCTGGTAGCGCTGGCCTGTAACCCGAGCCATGCCTGGGTGGCCCCGGCGGGCGGCTGCCAGCCGGTGTTCGGTACCAACCCCATTGCCTTTGGCTGGCCACGGGCGGGGCGTGACCCGTTTGTCTTTGACTTTGCCACCAGTGCCATTGCCCGTGGCGACATCGAGTTGCATCGTCGGGCTGGCAAGGCTATTCCTGAGGGCTGGGGGGTTGACGCTCAAGGACTGCCGAGCACCGATGCCAATGTGGTGCTTGATACCGGCGCGATGCTGACCTTTGGCGGGCATAAAGGCTCGGCACTGGCGGCAATGGTGGAGTTGATTGCCGGGCCCCTGATTGGCGATTTGACCAGCGCCGAGTCCCTGGCTTACGACGCGGGGAGCAAGTCATCGCCTTATCATGGCGAGTTGATTATCGCGTTTGATCCGCAGCGCTTTCTGGGTGCGGCAACCGAAGAGCATCTGGCCCGGGCCGAGGGTTTGTTTGCCGGTATCGAAGGGCAGGGCGCGCGCTTGCCGTCGCAACGCCGGTATGAGGCGCGGGCGCGCAGCGAGGCGGAGGGGGTGCAGATTCCGTTAGCCTTGTTCAATGACCTGCAGGCGCTGCTGAAGGGATAGATTTGCCAGGGTGGCGCTTGTTGTGGGAGCGGGCAAGCCCGCTCCCACAAGGGGGGAGGCGGCAACAGAGTATCTACAGTAAGCCGTTGATCAAAGACCGACATCAGGTAAGTGCGGGCGGTTTGCCAGAGCTTTGGCCATGATTCGTTCGACAAATTCACGATCTTCCCGTGGCAGGGCCAGGCGCGGGGGGCGGGTCAAGGCGCTGCCGCGACCGGCAATGGCTTCGCATAGCTTGATGCACTGCACCAGGTCGGCACGGGCGTCCAGATGCAGGATCGGCATCAACCATTCATAGATCGGCATGGCTTCGGCGAAACGCCCGGCCCTGGCCAGGCGGAAGATGGTTTCGCCTTCCCTGGGGAACACATTGGACATGCCCGAAACCCAGCCTTCGGCACCCACGGCAATGCTCTCCAGCACCACGTCGTCGAGGCCGGCAAACAGCACGAAACGGTCGCCTACTTCATTGCGGATATCGATAAAGCGGCGGGTGTCGCCCGAGGAGTCCTTGAAGCACACCACGTTGTCGCAATCGGCCAGAGAAATCAGGATGTCGGGGGTGACATCGTTTTTGTAGATGGGCGGGTTGTTGTAGACCATCAGTGGCACGTCGGCGTGCTTGGCTACATAGCGGTAGTGTTCGGCGGTTTCGAAAGGCTTGGAACCGTAGACCAGCGCGGGCATCAGCATCACCCCATCGACGCCGACCTTGCGCACGGCATTGGCCACCTTGGCGGCTTGCACGCTGGTGAACTCGGCCACGCCGCAGATGACCGGCACCCGGCCGCCGGAGGCTGCCACAGCGACTTCGGTCACGGCGATTTTTTCTTCGGCGGTCAGGGAGGTGTTTTCCCCCACCGAGCCACAGACCACCAGGCCCGACACGCCGTCACGGATGACGTTGGAAATCACCTGGTGGGTCTTGTCCAGGTTGATGCTGAAGTCATCGTTGAATTGAGTGGTCACCGCAGGGAAGACGCCACTCCAGTTGATGCGCTTGCTCATGTTTGTTGCCTCCGGTCGCTAAGATAGTATTTCGTATACGTTTAATTGCGGTTTTATGTAGATACTCTGTTGCAGGTCAAGCCCTATTGTGGGAGCGAGCCTGCTCGCGAACGATCTTCGCGAGCAGGCTCGCTCCCACAGTTGCAGTGTTCCTGTAGCTGACGAACGCAGCCTCGCTGCGCTCGTCAGCTGCTACGGGTATTGCGTAAATGCTCTGGTCAGTTGGCACCCGGCCAGGTATCGGACAGGCGATAGCCCTGTGGCCACGGGTCGCTCGGGTCTAGAAGGTGTTGATGGGTACCGGTAATCCACGCCCGTCCGGAGATGCACGGGTAGATCGCGACGCGCCCGGCCACTTCGGTCATGGAGTCGATGCGGCAATGAAATTCAGAGCCGATTATCGAACGGCCAATAAAGCGCTCGCCCACCTTGAGCAGCCCCTTGGCCTGCAGCACCGCCATGCGCGCCGAGCAACCGGTGCCGCAGGGCGAGCGGTCGATCTTGCCCGGGCGGATCACGACCGCGTTGGCGCCGCTGGCAATACCGTTCTCATACACCACAGGCGCAGCGATCTGGCAAAACGAGATATGCGACCAGTCCGGGTTCAACGGGTGGGTGAAGCCCAGTTGCTCGTTGGCGGCGCGAGTGATTTTCAAACCGGTCTCAACGATGTCCCTGGCTTCATCCGGGCTGATGGCAAAGCCCAGTTCCTTGGCATCGGCGAGTACGAAGCTGTCGCCGCCATAGGCGGTGTCGACCTTGAGCGATCCCAGGCCCTCGACTTCGATCCAGGCATCCAGGCGGTCGGCGAAGGAGGGCACGTTTTTGATCTCGACCCGTTGTACCTTGCCGTCTCGACAGTCGGCTACGGCCTCGATCAGGCCACCGGGAGCTTCGAGCACCAGTCGGGTTTGCGGTTCGGTCATCGGCAGGATGCCGCTATCGAGCAAGACCGTGGACACGCAGATCGAGTTGGAACCCGACATGGGCGGAGTGTCGGCCGGTTCCATAATGATCCAGGCCATTTGCGCCCGTGGATCCTTGGCCGGCACCAGCAGGTTGACGTGCCGGAACACCCCGCCGCGAGGCTCGTTGAGCACAAAATTGCGCAGGGTCTCGTCCCGGGCGATCCAGCGCGACTGCTCCCATACGGTAGCCCCGGGCGGCGGCGCCACACCGCCGACGATCACGTCACCGACCTCGCCCTCGGCGTGACAGCTGACCACATGAATGACTTTCGATGAACGCATGTTCTGCTCCTATTTGACCGACTTGAGGAAGGCCGCGGTTTCCGCGTGCACAGGGTTGCCGATGACTTGATCGGGGGTACCGATTTCGTGCACCAGGCCATTGCGAAAGAACGCCACGCGGTCGGATACATCCCGCGCAAAGCGGATTTCGTGGGTGACCAGCACCATGGTCATGCCGTCTTCGGCGAGCATGCGCATGGTGTCGAGCACCTCGCCCACCAATTGCGGGTCGAGGGCCGAGGTGGCTTCGTCGAACAACATGTAGTCCGGTGACATGGCCAGGGCGCGGGCAATGGCCATGCGCTGTTGCTGGCCGCCGGACAGTTTGCCGGGGAAGGCCTTGAGCTTGTCGCCCAGGCCCACATGGGTCAGTTGCTGCACCGCCAGGGCCTCGGCTTCGGCCTTGCTTTTGCCCAGCACCTTGCGCGGCGCCAGCATCACGTTTTCCAGCACGGTGAGGTGTGGAAAGGCGTTCCATTGCTGGAACACGATGCCGATTTTCTGGCGCAGGTGGTTAAGGTTGGTGGCCCGGTCGTGGACTGCAATGCCGTCGACGCGGATATGGCCTTTCTGGATCGGTTCCAGGCCGTTGATGCACATCAGCAGGGTCGACTTGCCGGAGCCGGAGCCGCCGATAATCGAGACCACCTCACCCTTGTTCACGGTCAAGCTGACGCCCTTGACCACTTCGAGGTCGCCGAAGGATTTGTAGACGTTGTCGATCTCAATCATTTTCTTGCCACCTTTTTTCCAGGCGAGCACCAAGGCGCGCAACCACCAGGCTCATGACGTAATAGATAAGGCCCGCGATGCACAGCACCAGCATCGGTTCCTGGATGCGGGTGACGATGGTTTGCGAGGCGCGCAGCAGTTCGACGATGCCGATCCACATCACCAGTGCGGTATCTTTCATCACGCTGAGCACCAGGTTGAGCCAACCGGGGAAGGCCACGCGCATGGCAATGGGCAACACGATGTAGCGCAGGTCCTGCAGGTAGCTCAGGCCCAGCGAACGGCTGGCCCGGCGCACGGTAAACGGCACTGCCAGCACGCCGCTGCGCACGATCTCGGTGAAGTACGCGGCTGCGTAGACCCCCAGCACGATGCAGCCGACGCTGAAAGCGCTGATGTTCAGGCCGACGATGCTCTTGAGCGAGTTGAACAGTACGAACTGAATGAGCAAAGGCACGCTGCGAAACACATCCAGCACCCAGGCCAGCGGCAGGCTGGCCCGTGGCAGCAAGGCACGCATCAGGCCGAAAAGCAGGCCGGCAACGGTGCCGAGCAAAATCGCCCAGCTGGTCAGTTGCAGGGTGACCCATGCCCCCTGCAGCAAAAACAGAAAATCGTTCCAGGTAAAGCTGGTGGAAAACATGGGCAGTCCTCAGTAACGGAACAGTCGCCAGGCCATGAGCCGGGCTGCTGCAACGATCGCCTTGGCAATCAGGTAATACAGCACCGCGGCAATGGCGAAGTATTCAAAGGTGCGGAACGTTTTGACGTTGTAGTCCTGGGTCACACCGGTGAGGTCGTTGTTCAGGCCCACGATCACCCCCAGCGAGGTCATCAGCACCGCCCAGACCATCTGGTTGGTCAGCGGGTAAAACACGATGCGCAGCAGCTGCGGTACGACGATCATGCGGTAGGTCTGGAAGGCGCTCATGCCCAGCGAGCGAGCTGCACGTACCTGGGTTTCGGGTACTGCCTTGAGCCCGCCGCGAAAGTTCTCGGCCAGGTAACCTGCGTTGTTGAAGGTGATCCCGGCCAGCAGGGCGACCCATGAACTGACATGCAGGCCCAGGGAGCCGAGCCCGAAGTACAGGACATAAATCTGGAACAACGAGGGCGTGTTACGGGCAATGGACACCCAGGCATTACCGGCGCCGCGCAGCAGCGGGTTTTTGCTTTCGCGCATCACCGTCAGGGCCAGGGCGATCAGTACACCGAAGATCATCGACAGGGCAGCGGTCTCGAAGGTCACCAGGGCGCCTGCGAGCATGTCCGGCAAGGCGCGCAGGGCAGAGCGCCATTGGAAGGTATAGTCAAACATGGGGTGCGTTCTCCAGTGAGGCAGCAGCTTGCAGCCACTGCGGCAAGCGCCCGCTGGCCGTGGCGCTGCACGCCGCATCCACACACTCGGCGAGACTGGCGAAGTGAACCTTGCGGCCCACCAGGCCGGGGGCGTAATGGGCGTATTTGCCCGAGTTGGTCATCAGGTTTCTGGCGGCTGGCGGAATCACCGGTTCACCGAGCATGCACCAGCAGGTATCGCTGATAATCACCGCACCAAAGGCTTCGATCACGGCGATATGCCCGGCGACGCGGGCCTGCTCCAGCACGGTGCGACCACAGGTGATCGCCAGTACCACGTCGGGATGACGGTGGCGGCCCTGGCACAGGCTTGCCAAACGGGCGAACTCGCTGAGGGAAAAGTGCGGGTTGCCCAATGACACCACATCCACCCTGGCATCGCGGGCGCTGTTGAGCTCCTGCCAACTGAGCCGCAATTCCTCCAGGCTGAGTTTGAGCACCGGCAGCGGCCCATCGATCACCCGTGTCGGGTCGAGAGCTTCGGGGGTAACCCCGGCGATATGAAACAGCGCAGCGGCGCTGGTGGTGGCGAAGGCCGCACCGAATGCCTTGAGATCGTCCAGGTTCGGATGCTGCTGCTGGAGCCCGGAAACCAGCGGGATCCGGCTGCCGGCCAGGGCACCGATGTGGTAGCCGAGCAGCGGGTAGAAAGAGTCGTCAAGGTTGGACAGGGGCGGCACTTCTATGTGCAAACGGGCCTTGCGCTGATCTTCCAGATGACAGCCAATCAGCGGTGCCCGGCCGGTGAGGGCGATACAGATATCCAGATAGTCGGGGTACTTGAGGGTGCGTGCGCCGAGCACGCTGTTGGCGTAAACCACCGCGTTGGATTCGGCCCAGACAATCTGCTCGCCGGCCTTGGGCGCACTGTCGAGCAGATAAGGCGCGCAGGTGAAACTCAATTGTGCGCCCATGGCCATATAAGCATCGCCCAGCGCGCTGGCGGGTACACCGAGCGCCGGGTCGATACCCAGTTCGCGCCAACGGCGCTGATCCACGGAAATCGAATTGAGGGTGGTGGGTACCCGCACCTTGGCACCCCATGCCACCAGTTGTTGCGCAAAGCGCAAACTCGCCGGCCCGGTATAGATGCAGCCGTCGATATGGGCCTGGGTGATGTCCACCAGATATTTGGCGCCCTGGATATGCGCCATGCGCAAAACGATCTGCATGGCCACCTGAGCGGCCTTGCCTTGGCTGCCGTCGAGCAGTGCACGGTCGTGTGCGGTCAGCTCGATCGAGCTGTGTGCATCTTCGGTTGGCCTGTCGTTGCGTGGTGCCGGAGTATCGTCAGGCGTTGAATCGTAAAGGCTCAAACCGTTGCCATCGACCCTGGCGAACGCCTTGCCGCGCAATTGGCCAAAGGCTTCCTTGCCGATGCACAGCACCGGCAGGGAACGTTGGAACAGGGTCTGTGCCACCAGCACGCCAAGGGTCAGGATCTCGTCGGCCTCGGCCAGCACCAGCGCAGCAGGAGCATGGCCATTGCTGATCAGTTCCATCAGCACACTGCTGCCGGTACAGGAGCCGCGCCCGCTGGGGATTGCCAGCACACGGCCGGCCAGGCATTCGCCGCTGAGCGGGTGATGGCGGTCGATCACCTCGCCGCTGAACGGGTCGACGCCGCCCCAGAAACTCAGGCCGACCTCGGCATACAGCAGCGGGGCGGATGCATAACCATCAACCAGGCTGCGGCCTTCAAGAGAACTTATCCCGGACATGCTGGATACCTCAGTAATAAACGTGAGGTACGGTCAGATCAGCCGGTGGAATCTCGGTCCCGACCCATTTGGTCCACAGCTCCTTGTAGCGTCCGGTGCGTACTTGCTGGTTGACGAACAGGTTCAGGTAGTTGAGCAGGCCGTACTCGTTGCGCTTGGCGCCCAGGGACACGTAATCGACCACATAAGGCGCGTTACCGGCGACCTTGAGGTTTTTGTACTTGCCTGATTTAAGGGTAGCCGCAGCCACGGTGTTGGTGACCACGGTCGCCTCGATATGGCCCTGGGCAACGGCCAGCAGGGTGTCGTTCTGCGACTGATAGGCGCGGAATGAACCGCTGCCCCAGTTTTTCACGTCTTTTTCCAGGGCGATGGCTTCATAGGTGCCGCTGGTGTTGCCCAGGGCCTTGCCCTTGAGATCTTCAAAGCTGTTGATACCGGTGTTGTCGCGGGTCAGCACCACCATCTGGAAGGCAAAGTAAGGAATGCTCAGGCCAACGGTCTTGGCCCGTTCCAGGGTGTCGGAAGTGGAGGCCACAATGACATCGGCGCGACCGGAGACCAACGCCGGAATCCGGTCAGGGAAGGGGGTTTCAACGATTTCGGCATCGACACCGAGCACTTTTGCCAGATCGTTGCAGTAGTCCACATCAAAGCCGACGGGCTTGTTGGCCTCGTCACGGGAGCCCATGGGCGGGAAGTCCAGGGTGACGGCGCAGCGCAACTTGCCCGAACCGATAATATCGTCGAGCTTGTCGGCCTGCGCCGTGGCAATAAAGGAGGTACTGAGAACAGCGCTGAGAGCTACGGCAAGTACGGGGTTTTTCATGGAAGCCTCGGAGTCGTTGAAGGGCTGTTGATTAACGGTCTTTGGATTTCGTATACGATATTTGTTTTGCAAGGCGTGTGCCGATTTTTGCCGCAGGCCGCAATAAGTGAGCGAGCGCGGTATTTGCAGGCTTGCGTGATGGCACTCTGGTACTGGAGGGGTTGAGCGGTAGCAGGGGGGTGTTACAGAAGGGAGCATTACTGTGGGAAATGCCCCACAAAGGAACACTTGCTGGCTTTTTGGCGGTATTGGCTATTTTTTGCCCTGCGGGCAGTATGGGCTAGGTACTTTTTTTGGGAGTGTGAAGCCTGTGCCTATCGATGATGACTGCTGGGTGTACTACATCAATACAGACCTGATGCTCACGGCTCCGGTGAATCTGGCGCCCTTGGCACAAGCCATGGCGCCTGGAGATCTGCCCGAGGAATCAATCAGTTGCCTGCATGACAGTCAGGCTGACGGCGACCTCTATCGTTCTGTTTTCGAAGCCTTTGGCCCGCAAGGCAGTTACCCCACCCCTGATGAAAGCATCAGGGCCTTGCTCGATGCCATTGAGCAATTGCCGCAAGCACTGCAGCCGTTATGGCAAGCCTGTACAAAAAAGACCCTGGATATTGGCTACAACAGCGGAGTTACACCACGTTCCGTCAGCCACCCGATCCCGATCGATACCTTGCTGCGCATGCAGTCATTGGGGATCGACCTGTGTATTACGGTGTACTCGGTGGGGGAGTGAAGAACACGAAATCTTGTCGCCGCGGAGGAGCGCAGCGAGGCTGCGATCGATCGCGAAGCGGTCGTAAACCCTGAGCCCCGGATGTACTTGGCCCAACGCATTAACCGATTTTACGACTGCTGTGTCGCAGTGGCGCACCAAACCGATCGCAGCCTCGCTGCGCTCCTCAGCGACTACAAGCTAAAGCGTTGCGCACAGGCTCAATGGCTTTGCGGCAAATGCTCGAACAGGGTTTTGCACACGCCGGCAATATGCTCATCCAGCAACTTGACGGCCAGCTCAACATCGCCAGCGCGGCAGGCGTCAAGGATCTCCCGGTGTTCGTGATCGGCACGGTGTTTACCTGCCGACAAACTCATTTGCATACGCAGGTAGCGTTCCAGTTTGTCATTGACTGAGCGGATCAGGCTGATCATGAACGGTCGCTGCGCCGGCTCGTACAGGCAGGCGTGCAGTTCCCAGTTAAGCTCGGCCCAGCGGCCCACGTCATCTTCCCCGACAAACTCCTGGCAAATGCGTTCGGCACGGGCAAAGGTGTCTGCGGTCATGTTGGGAATGGCCAGGCGCAGCAGTTTGTCTTCAAGGAGCATGCGCACTTCGAACATCTGCGCCAGTTCGGCCTCGGAAATGCGCGTGACCATGGCGCCGCGGTTGCGCTGGAACATCACCAGCCCTTCAGCTTCAAGTCGCTTGAGGGCTTCGCGCACGGGGATTTTGCTGACATTGAACTGGCGGGCGATATCATCCTGGCGAATCGGTTCATCTTCAGCGAAATGCCCGGCGACAATCGCATCGCGCAAATGCAGGGTGATGATTTCCGATGTGGAAGGCGAATTGCCGAGGTCGGGTGCATTGAGTTTTGGATGGGCCACGGTGGTCATCATTCGCTTGTAAAAGATATATGGTATACGAAACTCAGCGGGTAAGCCTTGTGCCAGTCGCCCTGCGGCCTGTTACCTGGCACGGGTCAGCCTGCAAATGCCAGCACATTACAGGCTAGCCTGAGCCCGACTGAAGGCTGGCGACGTAGTCGGGTTAATCCTTAACCTGCTTGATGTCCTTGCGCAGGGGTTCCCCTGCAAGGTGTCAAAAAAACACCTGATCAGGCACCGGGTCATTGCGACCTGATATGCGCTTCCAGCCCCTGTCCATTGCTGCTTTCCTGAGTCATGAGCTTGACAGCGAAGCTGTAGGCATCCGTAATAGGAGAAAATGTTAACGTTAACTTAAATAAGAACAAGAGGGACACCCATGCAACGGACGGTCAAGCGTGATTACTGGCTTATCAGCGGTTTGCTGTTTTTTTTCTTTTTTTCATGGTCTTCCAGTTACTCGCTTTTTTCCATCTGGTTGCATCAGGTCATCGGCCTCAATGGCGCGCAGACCGGCTATGTATTTGCCGCGAATGCAATCGCAGCACTGCTGATCCAGCCGTTCTACGGGGCATTGCAGGACAAGCTCGGTCTGTCCCGCAAGCTGCTGGTATGGATTGGCCTGCTGCTGTGCGCCGCCGCACCTTTCGCGATTTATGTCTATAGCCACTTGCTGGCTCAGAACGTAGTGCTCGGCTCAGTGGTGGGGGCGGTTTTCCTGGCCTTTGCCATGCTGGCCGGGGTTGGCGTGATCGAAAGTTATACCGAACGGTTGTCACGGCACGTGGGTTTCGAGTTCGGCACCAGCAGGATGTGGGGTTCCCTGGGCTGGGCTGCGGCCACCTGCATTGTGGGTGTGGTGTTCAACATCAACCCCAATATTGCCTTCTACATGAGCAGTGCTGCCGGCGTGGCGTTTTTGCTCATTCTGTTTCGACTGGACCTGAGCCGGTTCAACCAACCCGGCTGCGCCAGCGGCGCAAGTGGCGCTGCACCCGTATCTGTCGGTGATCTATGGCAATTGCTCAAGTTGCCGCGGTTCTGGCCTTCAGTGTCTATCTGACCGGGGTGTGCGGAATTTACATGATCTACGAGCAGCAGTTTCCGGTGTATTTCTCGTCGTTTTTTGCGACCCCGGAACAGGGCATTCAGGCCTATGGTTACCTGAACTCATCCCAGGTCCTGCTGGAGGCCGGCTTGCTCCTGGTTGCCCCTTGGGTGGTTGGCCGTACCGGTGCGAAATACGGGCTGATCCTGGCGGGCAGCATCATGTTTTTTCGCATTCTGGGTTCCGGCCTGGCTACAGAAACCTGGGCCATCGCCGTGTTCAAGATGCTGCATGCGGTTGAGGTGCCGATCCTGCTGGTCTCGGTGTTCAAATATATCGCGTTCAATTTCGACCCGCGCCTGTCTGCCTCGATCTATCTGGTGGGCTTTCACTTCGCCCAGCAACTCACCGCCATGCTGCTGTCGCCCTTGGTTGGCTACGGTTATGACCAATACGGATTTGCCGATGTTTACCTGGCCATGTCCGCTCTGGCTGGCGCCTGCCTGCTGCTGTCCTGGACCCTGCTGCGCAACGATCCACGGCAACCACCGGGCAAAAACGCTGTTGCCGAAGCGCTGGCATTACCCGCCATCACTCAATCAGTTACCCGTTATGAACCCTGACAAGGACCACCCCATGCACGCTGCACGGCTGGACATGGCCCATCGCGCCATTGAACAAACATTGCCCGAACGCGGCAACGACTATCGCCTCGCCTATCACCTGGCCCCGGCAGCCGGGTGGATGAACGACCCTAACGGCCTGGTGTTCTTTCGCGGCCAATACCACATGTTTTATCAGCATCATCCTTTTTCTGCACAATGGGGCCCCATGCACTGGGGGCACGCCAGCAGCGACGACCTGGTGCATTGGCAGCATTTGCCCATCGCCCTGGCACCGGGTGACAGTTATGACCGTGATGGCTGCTTCTCAGGCTCGGCAGTGGTACTCGATGACACCCTGTACCTGATCTATACCGGTCACATCTGGTTGCAAGAGCCGGGTGATGACCAGCACATCCGTCAGGTCCAGTGCCTGGCCAGCAGCACCGATGGCATTACCTTTATCAAGCACGGGCCGGTCATCGACACACCGCCTGACCCGGCCATCATGCATGTTCGTGACCCAAAGGTGTGGCAGCGCCACGGGGCCTGGTGGATGGCGCTGGGGGCACGCCTTGGGGATGACCCGCAGTTGCTGCTCTATCGTTCAGATGACCTGTTGCACTGGGACTTTCTGGGCTGTGCGCTGCAGGGGCAACGTGAACTTGATGGGTATATGTGGGAGTGCCCGGATATTTTCGAGCTGGAGGGGCGCGATGTGTTGCTGTACTCGCCCCAGGGCTTGAAGCCCTGCGGATATGACAATTGGAACCTGTATCAGAACAGCTACCGCATGGGGCAACTGGACGACAAGGGTGTGTTCAAACCCGGTGGGCCGCTCCATGAACTCGATCATGGCCACGATTTCTATGCTGCCCAGACCTTGCTCGCACCAGATGGCCGTCGCTTGTTATGGGCCTGGATGGACATGTGGGAAAGCCCGATGCCCAGCCAGTCCGAGCACTGGTGCGGGGCGCTGACATTACCCCGTGAAGTCAGTCGCGACGGTGCCCGGCTGCTGATGCGTCCGGCCCGCGAGCTGATTGCATTGAGGCAGGCGGGGCAGGTGCTGCAGATAGGTGCGCTGAAGTCTGCCAATCAGTTGCTGGATACCTGGGGTGCGCTGCTGGAGATTGAACTTGAGCTGGATATTGCCGCCAGCAGCGCTGAACATTTTGGTCTGGCATTGCGCTGCAGCAATGATCAGCAGGAGCGTACCTTGCTGTATTTTGATGCCATGGCCCGGCGCCTGGTGCTCGACAGGCAACATTCCGGCGCCGGGGTGAGCGGAGTTCGCAGTGTACCGATCGCGGCAGGGCAGACACGCATTGGCCTGCGAATTTTTCTCGATCGTTCATCCATCGAAGTGTTCGTCGACGATGGCGCCTGGAGCCTGAGCAGCCGAATTTACCCAAAGACTGACAGCCTTGCGCTGCGGGCTTATGCCGTCAATGGCACAGGCCATTTTGGCACAGGCCATTTTGGCAAGGCCCTGGTGTGGGGGCTGGCGGATCTGAAGCTATGAAGTCAGGCCTTTTGGCGCAGGGCGCGCCGTCCTTGCTCATGCTGTTCTGACGCTATCAGGCATGACATCATGCCCGGTCAGACACGTATGGCGCGTACCCATGGCTTCAGTAAAAGATGTTGCACGGCTGGCGGGGGTTTCCCTGATGACCGTTTCCAGGGCCCTCAACACCCCGGGAAAGTTGAATCAGGAGACCCTGGCCAAAGTGCTGCAGGCCGTCGAGACCCTGGGTTATGTGCCCAGTCTTTCTGCGCGCAAGACCCGCGGCGGCCACTCCAGTGGCAAGACCATCGGCATCTTTGCCCTGGATACGGCCACCACTCCTTTTGCCGTTGAAATGCTGCTCTCGATGGAGCGTACGTCCCGCGAGCATGGCTGGAACGTGTTTATCCTCAACGTGTTTGAAGCCCCGCCCTGCCAGAAGGCCATCGAGTTGATGCTCTCCCATCAACCGGACGGCATCATCTTCAGCGCCATGCAGCTTCGCCGGGTGGACATTCCTCAGGTACTGCGCAGCGTGCCGCTGGTTCTGGGCAATTGCGTCAGCACCGAAACCGGCATTGCTTGTTATATATCAGACGATGAAGACGGACAGTATCAGGCGGTACGCCAAGCGCTGCGACAGGGCTACCGCCGTCCGCTCTGCATAAACCTGCCGCAAAGCAGTATGGCCTGGGGGTTGCGCCAACGCGGACTGGCCCGCGCTCTGGACGAGGCCGGGATCAGTGCCGCGCAACTGCCTCAGTTCGACCTGCCCGACGATGACGGCGATCAGCACACCCTTGTGGTGCTGGAGCAACAGCTGCTAGCGGGTAATGGAACTCCGCCCTTTGACCTGCTGATTTGCGGCAACGACCGGATTGCCCTGGTGGCGTATCAGTATCTGCTCAGTCGCGGCTTGCGTATTCCGCACGATGTGGCGGTACTGGGGTTTGACAATATGGTGGGGGTTGCCGAGCTGTTTTACCCACCCTTGAGCACCGTGCAGTTGCCGTATTACGAAATGGGTCGCCGCGCGGCACTGCATCTGATCGAAGGCCGGGACGACTGCGCCATCCACAAGATTGCCTGCCCGCTGGTTGAGCGCGACTCCTGCTGACCCGTTCGGTGGGTAAATCCAGGCATGGAATCTGGTAAGGCCAATTTATTAAAAAAATAATTGGTCTTGCCAATATTTTTTCCTCCGTGTAGTTTTCGAGCCGCACCCATTGTGGTCTCGCCAATACCCGGTAGCCCTTGCGCTATCGACGGAGAATAAAAAATGCTGACTGTGATCTGTAACGAACCCCGCTTGCTCACCACCCTCGAAAGCCCTGTTCCCGAGCGTCGCCCCGGTGAAACCCTGATCAGGATCAAACGCGTGGGTGTGTGCGGTACCGACTTGCACATCTTTACCGGTAACCAGCCGTATCTGGAGTACCCGCGGGTGATGGGCCACGAATTTTCCGGCATCGTCGAGGCCAGCGAAGAGGGCAGCGCCCTGGTGCCGGGCGATGTGGTCTACGTGATGCCTTACATTTCGTGTGGTACGTGCATCGCCTGTCGGCAGGGCAAGACCAACTGCTGCTCGCGCATCCAGGTGCTGGGTGTGCACTGTGACGGTGCCTTTACCGAGTACCTGAGTGTCGCCCATCAGTTCATCCACAAGGCCGTCGGGGTGACCCTGGACCAGGCCGCAATGATCGAATTCCTGTCCATTGGCGCCCATGCGGTGCGCCGTTCGAACCTTCAGGCCGGGCAACGCACGCTGGTAGTCGGTACCGGTCCGATCGGCATGGCCGCGGCGATTTTTGCCGGCTTGCGCGGAGCGCAGGTCACGGTGCTGGATACCCGTGACGACCGTCTGGATTTTTGCCGCAAACATCTGAATATTCACGCCGCGGTGAAGATTGGCGACGGCGATAAAGATGCGCTCGCCGACCTTACCGATGGCGATTTTTATGATGTGGTTTTCGATGCTACCGGCAACGCCCGGGCCATGGAGCGTGGCTTTGAATTTATCGCCCACGGTGGCACCTACGTGATGATCTCGGTGGTGCGTGACACGATCACCTTCTCCGATCCCGAGTTCCACAAGCGCGAAGCCACCCTGATGGGCAGCCGCAATGCCACCGTCGAAGATTTCCGCTATGTGGAGCAATGCCTGCGCGACGGCCTGATCCCCGATCAGGCGCTCAACACCCACCGTATTCCCCTCAACGAAGTGGCCAGCCGTTTCTCCACGCTGCTGGATCCGCAGCAGGGCGTGGTCAAGGCCATTATCGAGTGCTAGGAGCGCACCCTAACCGTTGAGGAAGCAGCATGAAAATGACCAACCCTGGATTACTTGTACTGACTGGCGGTGATGATGTGGCGGTGGCGCGCGGCGACATTGCCAAGGGTCAGCAACTGTTTGCCGATGGCCTGAGCGTGACTGCGCTGGCCGATATCCCTGCGGGGCACAAAATCGCCCTGCGTGCCGTTGCCCAAGGGCAGTTGGTGCGCAAATACGGGCAGTCCATCGGCCAGGCGAGTACAGCCCTGCACCCTGGTGATCATGTTCACGTGCACAACCTGCAGATGCCGCAGACCAGCACGAACCACACGCTGGCCAACGTGTACCAACCCACCGTCCAGGATGGCGGCGGTGCCCGCTTTGCCGGGTATATCCGTGCAGACGGGCGTGTCGGTACGCGCAACTACATCGGGGTGATTTCCAGCGTCAACTGCTCGGCAACCGTATGCAAGCAGATTGCCGCGGCATTTGATGCGGGCTACCTGCGCGACTATCCCAATGTGGACGGCGTAGTGGCAATCACCCATGACAGCGGCTGCGGTATGGGCGCCAAGGGCGAGGGCATCGAGATTCTCAAGCGCACCCTGCGTGGCTATGCCGATCATGTCAATTTCGCCGGTGTACTGGTGATCGGCCTGGGTTGTGAAGTCAATCAACTGGCCCCGCTCATGGAACAATTGGCCGAGCGCAACGCGGTGCTCAAAGCAGGCCTGGTGATCCAGGACGCCGGCGGTACCCGCGAAACGGTGCAACGCGGCAAAGAGCTGGTCAACGCCATGCTCGATCAGGTCAACAGCCAGCAACGCAGCAGCGTGTCGGCCAGCCACCTCACCGTAGGCCTGCAATGCGGTGGCTCGGACGGTTATTCGGGGATTACCGCCAACCCGGCGCTGGGTGCGGCGGTCGACCTGTTGGTGCGCCACGGCGGTACCGCCATTCTCTCCGAAACACCGGAGATCTATGGGGCAGAGCATCTGCTGACGGCCCGCGCAGCGTCAGCGCAGATTGCCGACAAACTGATGGGCCGTATCCACTGGTGGGAGGCCTATGTACGCCAGCATGACGGCGACATGAACAACAACCCTTCACCGGGCAACAAGGCCGGAGGCATAACCACCATCCTCGAGAAGTCCCTGGGTGCAGTGGCCAAGGCGGGGTCTACCGGCTTGATGGCGGTCTATGAATATGGCGAGACAGTCCAGCGAAAAGGTCTGGTGTTTATGGACACGCCCGGCTATGACCCGGTGTCTGCCACTGGCCAGGTGGCGGGTGGTGCGAATCTGATCTGCTTTACCACTGGTCGTGGTTCTACCTATGGCTGTAAACCGACGCCATCGCTGAAAGTTGCCACTAATACCCGCCTGTTTGAGCGCATGGCGCTGGACATGGATTTCAATGCCGGAACGATTGTCGATGGCGAGGAATCGGTGATCGAGGCGGGCGCACGCCTGTTCGCACTGATGCTCACAACCGCGTCAGGCGGCAAAACCTGCAGCGAGGAAAACGGTCTTGGCGACAACGAATTTGTGCCCTGGCAAATTGGCGCGGTGATGTAACACCCACACGTCCAAGGGCTGGCTCCAAGCTTTGTGCAGCGCACCCGGGCCTGTGTGGTAGCCTTTGGCATCATTTTTTGGACGCTACCTCGATGGTCTCCACCTTTGCTCCTTCAGAGCGCAAGCTCTATCAGAAAATCGCCGACCGATTGCGCGACTACATCGTCCAGGGTGACTTCAAGGTGGGCTCGCGCCTGCCTCCCGAGCGCGATTTGACCCAGTTGCTGGGCGTCTCGCGCCCGTCGTTGCGCGAGGCCCTGATTGCCCTGGAAATCGAAGGCAGCATCGAGATCAGAATGGGCTCGGGGGTCTATGTGGCTGCCCGACCGAGCGAAGGCGGCGCCCGTACCGGCACTCATGGCGAGAGCCCGACTGAACTGATGCAGGCCCGCGCGCTGATCGAGGGCGAAGCGGTGGTGCTGGCCTGCATGCACGGGAAAAAGAGCGACTACCGTTACCTGAAGGAGTGCATTGATGCCATGCGCGCGAGCATCGAAGCGAACCGTCCGCCGCTGGAAGACGACCGAAAGTTTCATCATCGCCTGGCAAAGATGACCGGCAATGGTGCGTTGGTGCGCATCATTACTGCGCTGTTCGATGAGCGTCACAGCCCGATTTCTGCGCAGTTGAGCGAGCGTTCGGAAAACCACGGCACCTGGGATGCCGCGGTGGTCGAGCACGAGGCCATTTTGCAGGCCCTGGAATGCAAGGATGTGATTGCTGCCCAGACTGCCATGCGCCAGCATTTGCTGTGTTCCCAGGCGCGCTGGCTGGGAACGCTGGAAGCCCGGACAGGGGATTAGAGACAGACCGCAAAGCCGTGTAGAACCCAGGCGCGCAGTTTTACTGAAACACCGCAAAGCTCTTCAGCGACTACAACGTCTTAGTCCGGTAATGCATAGGCAATGATGTAGTCACCCACATCAGGCGAGTGGCTCATGCCGCCCGCCGAGATCAGCACATATTGCTTGCCCGTGGCCGGCGACTTGTAGATCAACGGCGCTGCAACCGCACCCACCGGCAAACGTGCCTTCCACACTTGCTCACCAGTTTCTGCGTATTGAGATCAATCGCACTCATGCTGCCGAACGTTCGGATGTTTTTTGGGAGAAATCCTCAGGCCTGAGAAACATTGTTGGTAAAGCAGCAATAATCCGGTGTGGCTACAAGGCTATCGACGAACATGAAATTTCGTCCGAGTGCGCAATCGGCCACAGAAAATATCCTCTGCAGGCCTTAATCTTGACGTTTTTGTCGTGTACGCGGATTGCTCATGTCTTCAGTTGTCGATGGTTTGCCCAGTAACAAACGCCTGCCTGCCGTGATCGCGATCTCCCTGGGGATTGGCATGGCGACCCTCGATACCGCCATCATCAACACCGCCTTGCCAACCCTGGCCGAAGGCATCGGCACTGACTCCGCCTCGGTCATCTGGGTAGTCAACGCTTACCAACTGGCGACCATTGCCGCGGTGTTGCCGTTTGCTTCCCTCAGTGACGTGTTGGGCCATCGCCGGGTTTTTCTCGGCGGCCTGCTGGTGTTTATCCTGGCCTCCCTGTTCTGCGGCCTGGCGTGGTCGCTGCCCACGCTGACTGCCGCGCGGGTGGTGCAAGGGCTGGGCGCTGCGGCGATCATGAGTGTGAATATCGCGTTGTTGCGCCACATCTATCCGGCAAAAATTCTGGGCAGGGGGCTGGGCTATAACTCGCTGGTGGTGGGGCTGGCTTTCACTCTGGGGCCAACGGCTGCATCGGCCATCCTGTCGGTGACGACCTGGCATTGGCTGTACCTGATCAATGTACCGTTGGGACTGCTGGCCGTTGTACTGGGCTTGCGCTCGCTGCCGGAAATTCCCAGAAGCGGACACGCGTTTGACCGGCTGGCCGTGATTTTGTGTGCCGGGCTGTTTGCCTTGCTGGTGCTGGGGCTGGGTTCGGCGGTACATGGCGCCGAGGGCGATTTAAGCCTGGGGCTGATCGGCGTGGCGCTGGTGTGCGGGGTATGGCTGATGCGCCGTCAGGCTGCGCATCCGGCACCGATGCTGGCGATTGATCTGTTCAAGCGGCCACTGTTTGCCTTGTCCTCTCTGACCGCGATCTGTGCGTTCAGCGCCCAGGGGCTGGCGTTTGTTTCGTTGCCTTTTCTGTTGCAGACGGCGCTTGGCCACAGCCAGGTGGCTACCGGTTTTTTGATGACGCCGTGGCCCGCGGTGGTAGCGGTTATGGCGCTGATTGCCGGGCGTCTGGCGGACCGCGTATCGCTGGCACTGCTGTGCGGCATCGGTCTGTTGATGTTGAGCGCAGGCATGGCAGCGCTGGCGTTATTGAGCGAAGGCGCTTCGACCTTTGATATTGGCTGGCGCATGGCGTTGTGTGGCGCCGGTTTCGGGTTTTTCCAGTCGCCCAACCTCAAGGCGATCATGACCAGTGCGCCGCTGGCCCGTAGTGGTGGTGCCAGCGGCATTGTCGCCACGTCGCGGTTGCTGGGGCAGACACTGGGCGCGTCACTGGTGGCGCTGTGCTTTCACTTGTCTGCGGTCAGCGGCCCGTACCATGCATTGTGGCTGGGCTGCGCTTTTGCCCTGGCGGGTGCGTTGGCCAGTGGCCTGCGTTTGATGCAGCAGCCCGGACAGGCTTGAGGTGCGGGAGAGTCAAAAGTAGGACTCTCGCGGTGGGCTATTGATCCGGCAAGCTTTCTCAGCCGTCAGAGCGCCATGACCATTTCATGCCAGGCCATGCCGCCATGCCCGGAGGGCGATGGCTGGACGTACTGATAGTCCATGCGGGTATAGAGAGGCACATGCTGTTGTTTGCACATCAGATGGATCGAGTGCTTGCCCTGGTTGCTCATCTGCCTGACAAACTCATTCATGAGCAGCCTGGCAAAGCCCTTGCCCTGGTGTGCGGGGGCAACCACTACGGACATGATTACCACATTGGGTGCAACAGGGTCGTGGCCGATCAGCTCCTTGAAAGCCTCATCCGACATCACGACGTTGTAGGCACAGCCGCTATTGATAAACCCGACGATTTCCCCAGCCTGCTCAAGCACAAGAAACCCTTGGGGATACTGGGCGATTCGCGTTCGGATCTTCTCCAGGGTGGCTGCTTCATCGCCTTCATAGGCCGAAACCTCGATCTGATAGCAGGATTCGGCATCCTGGGGCGTTGCCTGCCTGAAGAGGGGCTCGGGCATGACCATGGCTTAATCCCCAGTGGTTGTTGTGGTGTCCTGCTCCGATTGCTCGGCCAGCTTCAGGCGGTCAGCCTTGCTGATGTACGGGTTCTTGTTCTTCGGGGCCAGCTTGGCGTTGGCCTTCTTGGCATTGGCCTTCAATATCTGGTTGATTTTTTTACGACGGTTCATGGTTGCTGCTCGGTGTGTGGGGCGTAGGGCAGCGATTTTACAGGGGTTATGCAGCGCTCTGAGTATTATTGTCTGAAAATTTGTTCAATGGCCGCAATTGGGTATGCGTAACGCAAGCGTGGGCTCGCGTGACTATAAATAACTCATCGTAAAGGTCATGGACGTATTGGCGGTGCCAAACCCCAGCGTTTGATCTTCGAGGTGAATATAGGCGGCGCTCAGCGGGATCTTGAAGTTGCCGCCCTGTACATCGTAAGCGCTGAACACATGCGCCTTGTCCAGAGCCAACGGGGTGCCATCACCATCCATTATCCGTAGCCCGACGCCCTTGGCGCCGGACGCGCCGTCCAGCGCAACCAGGCCATTTTCCCTGTCGATAACGGGGGTATTGGCTTGCAGCGAATAGGTCACCTTGTCGATGCCTTGGGGGCATGCATTGAGGGCAATATCGAAGTTTACGGGGTGTGTCTGGCCTCGACTGCCTGTGACTTCACTGGCCACATAATCGCCCATATTCACTGAGACATCGGGGGTTTTGCAGGATGATGCGGAGATGATCAGGCTGCCGGTCATGGTTACGTTATGAGTGACCAGTGTCCCGTAATTGATCGTACCGACTGTAAAAGGACCTATAACCGAGCCGTGTTTGATGGTGCCGATTTTCACAAATCGGTAAATAAACCTCACCCCGTAAGCACCCCCTACGTTTGTCGGACGGTGGGTTCTGTCGCCAAACACATTGATTGTGTATTTGGGGTCATCGTAGGAACTGAACATCTGCAGTGCAATGCCGCTGTTTTTTATCGGGAATATATACCCGCTCGCCGGCGCCGGCCCTAATGCAGGATTTGGAATCAGGCCGATGGGCGTAATGCTGTCACACGTTATATTGTTGGTTTCACGCGCTATATAAGAGCTTTCATAGACCGTACGGTCATGTTCCAGGTCGGCAGGGATACTGATAATACCAGGGCCTTTGAGAAGAACTTCAGCTGCTGTGAGGGGGTTGTTTCCGCGATTGAAATGGCAGTCAGCGAATGAGTCTGTGTACCCGAAGAGTAAAAGCAGGGCCAGTAACGGCAAGAGCTTTACATGACTTGTTTTTTGTATTGCACCTGAGAGGATGCGTGTTGTTGCGTGTGTATGGATATATGTTTGTCTGCGCTGCACAGTAGCTCCAGGGTAGTTCATTCAGATCGCAGGATGCGAGTTATAAATAGCTGATCGTAAACGTCAGGGATGTATTGGCGGTACCAAATCCCAATGTTTGGTTGTCAAGTTGAATATAGGCGGCACTCAGCGGGATTTTGAAGTTGCCCCCTCGAACATCATAAGCGCTGAAATCATGGGCTTTGTCCAAAGCCAGAGGTGTTCCATCGCCGCCCATTATTCGCAGCCCGATGCCTTTGGCGCCGGACGCACCATCCAGTGCGACGAGGCCAGTTTCCCTGTCGATAACAGGCGTGTTGGCTTGCAGCGAGTAAGTCACTTTGTTGATACCGTCGGGGCATTCATTGAGCGCAATATCAAAGCTTACGGGTTGGGTCTGGCCTCGGCTGCTCGTCACTTCACTGGCCACGTAATAACCCATGTTCACTGAAACATCGGGGCTTTTGCAGGATGATGCGGAGATAATCAGGCTGCCGGTCATGGTCACGTTGTGAGTGACCAACGTTCCGTAATTTATCGTCCCGACCGTGAAAGGGCCGATTACCGTGCCATGCTTGATGGTGCCGATTTTTACAAACCTGTAAATAAACCCTGTCCCGTAAACGCCCCATGAGTTTGTCCGGTACACGGTTCTGTCGCCAAACACATTGATTGTGTAATCGGGTTCTGCATAGTTATTGAATATCTGCAGAGCAACGCCGCTGTCGTTAATCGGGAATAGATACCCGCTCGCCGGCACCGGCCCTAACGCAGGATTTGGGATCAGGCCGATGGGCGTAACGTTGTTACAGCTAATACCGTTGGTGCCGCGTGCTATATAAAAGCCTTCATATATCGTACGGTTGTTTTCAAGGTCGGTGGGTATGCTGATAACGCCGGGGCCTTTTAGCAGAACCTCAGACGGCGTGAGGGGATTTCTACCTTCATTAAAACGACAGTCTGCGAATGCGTCCGTGTGGGTAATGAGTAAAAGCAGGGCAAGTAACGGCAGGAGCTTTATAGGTTTTATGTGTGTGTTGTACATAAGCGTGCCTTTTCCAGTTTGAGAATCAACGCCCCTCGGTGCCGGGCAAGCAAATCAGCTTGAAGCGTTCGTAGTTCACCTTTTCCTGCTTTGGTGCCAGTGCATAGGCCGCCTGGCATTGCTTGCCTTGCCATTTGATGGTCAGCGTGGCGCTGTCGTCCTCGACCATGGCCAGGGCTTTGCCCGTAGGGTCGGAAATCGCCAGTTGCACACCCTTGGCGTCTTCCACCGAGGCACCGAACGGGATTGAGCGGTTTTGTGCATCGACCAGTTCAAACTGAATCCGCCGGCCCTTGCGGCCCTCGAAGCGTGCCACCACCACCGCGCCTCGGCGCGGCACCAGTTGTTGGGTGGCGCTATCAAGTTCAACGTCACCGCCCAGGTTACGGGTGTCCAGGCTCAACCAGTTCACCCGGTATGGCTGGGTGTTGGGAATAACGGCGTAACCGTTGTTGCCGGTCGTGACCCCCGAGTGCGTGCTGATCTCGACGCCGGATATTCCCGCGACTTCGACCAGGGCGAAGGTTTCACCTACGGTTTGCCCAAGGTTGACCCCGCCGCCGTGGGCGATTACCGAGCCGGAGACGTTCACGTTTTGGGAGTCAAAGCCCCTGCCTTTGCTGTAGCCGACACTGATGTCGGCTATCGATGTGCGGGTGTTCACACTGAGAGAGCCGGATTCACCACCCTGACTGCTGTCACCGGCCTGGACTGAGTAAAACGAATCACTGTTGTCCGACAGATAACCACTGACCCCTAATTGTGTGCTGTTGCCGCTGCGGTCACTTGTGGTGGACACAAAGGCCCGTGGCGACCGGGGGCGAGAGCCCAGCGGGAAAGAGACCGAGAGGTTGACCTGATTGTCCGTGTTCGACACGCCGCGTTCATCAATATCCAGGCTCCTGCTCGCACTCAGGCTGTAGTTGAGTTCGCCCCAGTTGTTGCTGTAACCCGCAGAGAAAGTGCGTGAGCCACCCCGGTTCCAATAGCGCTGGTCGGTGCCGTTGATATAGAGCGAACCATATTGTCGTGTCCCACCCAGGGTCTGGTTGACGGTCAGGTCGGTGCGGGTTTTAGAGCTGCCACTGCGCGGCCTGATGCCCTCACTGATGTCTTCAACATGATCGCTGAAGCTGCGATAGCCTTCTGTGGAGTAGCGATAGGCGGCCAGGGTGAAGCTGGTATCGGTGCCGGTGAATGTTTTTGCATAGAGCGCCCGCACGCTGTTGCCCTGGGTGGTTTTACCCTGGGCGCGGCTGGATGACTGGGTGAGATCGAATGAGACCGCGCCAAGGGAAGTGTTCTTCGCGGCTCCGAGCGAAAACGCCTGGAAATTTTCACTGGCTTGCAGGCCCGCAATACCTGTCAGGTTGCTGTTTATGCCATAGGCGGCGGTGCTGCTGACAAAGGAGGGCGATGCTGCGCCCTCGGCGTTGCTGGCGTATTGGCCAGCAGACACACTGTATTTGAGCTGCCCTTCGCGAACCATCGTGGGAAGCGCGGAAAAAGCCTGTTTGCTGATTCTGCGACGACCGTCGGCTTCGATAATCACCACCTCCAGATCACCGTTGGAACCTGTAGGGTATATATCGCTGATCTCGAACGGACCAGGCGGCACGGTAGTGGTGTAAAGAATGTAGTTGTCCTGACGAATCTCGACCACCGCATTGGAATCGGCGACACCGCGAATGATCGGCGCATAACCCCGTTCGCTGTCGGCACGCATGCCTTCATCCGAGGCCAGTTTTACCCCGCGATAACGCACGCTGTTGAACAGCTCGGTATCGGAGAAGATCTCCCCGGCACTGAACTGCCCCTTGAGAGCGGTAACGTCACGCTGCACGTAACTGCGATTACTCTTGAATGTGTTTGCATGACCGGTGCGGGTGCTCAGATTCGACTCGTTGCGCAGGCGCCATGCGCCCAGGTTGATGCCATTGCGCATGCTCAAGTTGTTGGAGACCTGTGTGCTGAACTCAGTGGAGCTGCGGTTGCTGTTGAACTGATAGTTGATAAACCCGGCCGGAACACCTTCGTCCCATAGTTCTGGGTCCACAAAACCACGCAAGCCTCGAGCCATTGCCAATTGCGGCACGCTGAAATAAAGCCGTAAGCGGCTGGAGTCGTAGCGCCACGTAGCTTTATCAATCATGGACGTCAGGTCATGGCAGGCTTGCGGTAACTCGGGATCAAGCAACCCCTGGTCTTGCAGCTTTTGTAGATCAACGCCAAGTTGTTGAATCAGATCAACCGTCATGCACGGCTCGACCTTGCCGTTGTGCGCGTTGGGCGCGAACTCGATATCCCTGCGACCCACCAGTACGTCATTACTGTATAAGTCGACCCGGTATTTTCCTGGTAATACACGGTGGGTGCTCAACAGTGTGTGCAGGTCCACCGAGGCTCCACCCTGGAAAAAAGTGGTGTTGTAAACTTCTTCTTGTGGCTGTGCCGGTTCTTCGCCCCAAGCCATGCTCGACAGTGTGATAGTAACGACCAAATACAGCGGGTGAATAGTGCTGATTGTAGGGGAGGCATCTGTGCGGGCGCGTTTTTCTACGCAACTATCATGCGTGTGATTATTGGAGAAAAACATATGGATAGCCTATGTCGTCAATATGACGTATGCCGTCATAAAGTGTGCGAATAATAAAGCTCGAGGCATAGCCGTTGGGGCAGGTGATTTATTGTTGATCTTGGACTTCTGCTGGGGTTGCCGAACTCATTGACTGGAAGTTCACGGTTGTTTCAAATTTCTGCAGGGCGCCATAATCATTGATGCTTGCAAATCGCAATGAAGGCGATAAAGACAGGGGCGCAGCTTTTAACTTGAACGTTCTGTCCTCGCCAGGAGCGATCATGGTGGCGCCGATAATCAATTCGGCTTTATCGCTCTTGCCCACTTCAAGGTCAGCTAATTACACATGGTAATGGCCAGGATTATTGACCTTTAGAAGGGTTTGCCCGCCCTCGTTTTGCAGTTTCCATTTTAGTTGCGCAGGCGCTTTGGCTGCTTCGCCAGGTAAATCCGCTGGCCGAAAAAAAATTTTGACCCGTTGACGCACGGCTAATTGCAATATGTTGGCGTCGCTTGCACTGGCTTGCGGTATTTCCTGAACGTTGAGCCATACGACCGATTCTTTGTCGATCGGCATGCCTCCACCTTCGTAAAGAATACGCAGTAATTGTTGTTGATTGGCCGCGACACGGGCCAGCGGTGGAGTGATAGCAAATGGCAGCGATGTATTTTCAGCCAGGTCGCTATCGATCCATGACTGCACCAACACGTTTTGCCCCCCATTGCGTACCGTGATATTGGCTTCTTTGCGTGAGCCATCAAATATCACCCGTGTTGCACTTAACGAAATGCTCGCGAATGCTTCAGTGGTGACAAACAGACTGATAGCACTTAGAAAAACAGGGATTGAACGTCGCATCATAGGTGTGGCCCAAAAAATGTAAGTGGGGGAAGGGGAGGCCCGACAGCCTCCGCCCTGTATCCAGATTTATTCGTACTGAAGTACAAATGGCAGTGTTGCGTTACCTGTACCGGCAACGGCGGTTGCTGCATCACCCGTGGTGACGTAGGCAGCGGCGAATGACAAGGTGCCGTCACCACCGACGGCTTTCTCGCCGCTAAGACCGGTTGTGACCAAGGCAGTGGTGTCTGAGGTCAGGTCTATCAAAGCACCATCACTGTCAAGCAGGGCGATACCCACCCCTTTGGCCGCATCTGTGCCTTGCAGCTTCAACACTTTTTTACCTGTAACCAGGCCAGAGCCCCCGTTGAGGCTTGGTTTGAACACCATTGATACTTTGGTGCCAGCATTACAGTTGACCTTCAAGTTAAAGTCATTGGCGCTGATGCGCCCGGCGTTAGGGGCTGTATCGCTGCCCATGTCCTTGATCGATACGTTGCCCATATCAACAGAAATAACTTTGTCTTTACCGGTGCTGCCGTCAACAGAACAAGCATCATTGTTAATGAAGCCCATAAAGTTGATCTGGCCACTGCCACCTTTAACTGTAACAGGCTCTGCAAAAGTAGCGCCGGAAGCGGCGAGAGCCGACAGGCTGAGAATGGCAAGGTAGAGCTTTTTCATGTTGATATCCTTAAGGTTGTAGTGTGTTCAGCGAACTGCGGAGTCCATGTTAGGGGGGCGTTCTGCTGCTGTCTTTGAGGATTGCCTTAAAATAATATTTCAGGCGGGGCACAACTTTATATATAAGCAAGGTGCCGTGCAGCCATGATCGTTTTGAGGCAAATCCTAGTGTGTATTCCAGGTGCGCTCGTTATATTGATCTATGCGTCGCAGGCGCTGTCCGATCGTCGACGTGCATTAGAACAGGCGTATCAGAAACCGCTTTTATGAATATTAAAATTATCTTTTGAAGTTTTCCTTCTGTCTGCTCCAGTCAATGCGGCGGGCAAATTGGCTGATAGGTTATGGAGCCTTGCAATGTTTAAGTCCATCAGGGTAGGTGTTCTGGATACCCATGAGATAGCCCGTTATGGCTTGTGTTTGCATCTTTTCGAACAGCCTGATATCACGGTTGTTGGTTCCTATGGACGTTGCGATATCGCTATGCGTGGTGTTTCCGAGGATGAGTTTGACTTGCTGCTGATAGGGCACTTGTCAGAGGGGAATGATACGGTTGCGCTTATCAGGGCACTCAGCATAGAACAGTCGACACTGAGAATTCTGGTTTTGCTGGATCAGCCGCATCTGCCGACAGCTGTATTGCTCATGGCATCAGGGGCTCACGGCATTATTTGCAAGACACAACCACTGGATAGCTATGTAACAGCCATTCGCAGCCTGGCCAACGGAGAGTTTTATTTCTGCTCCAGGTTGATTTTGCAAGCGACCTTCGACATGCCGGTCGGTACCCATGCAGGTGATGGAAGTGCAACGCGGGTGTGCCTGTTGGATCGCGTAATGTTGACGTCACAAGAGCGAGAAGTGCTGCATTTGTGTGTGGCCGGATTGACCGACACACAAATAGCGGCGGGCTTCACAAGAAGTGTCAAAACGATCAACGCTCAGAAACGTGCAGCCTATAAAAAGCTGGGCTTGAGAAATGATCTTGATTTGTTCCGGCGTCTGCCCCTGCGTTTCTCTTGAACAGTTGTATTTCAAACGGGAAAGATGTTTTGAACACACTGCGTTTGCTGATGTTTGAGCGTCACGATTTACAGCGTGCTGTTGCAGTCAATACGTTGCTTGATATGGGGTGCATTGATGTCTTGCAAGCCTCTTGCGGGGAGGCCGCCCTGTCATTGCTGCACCTGCACGGAGGCGTTGATATCGTGTTATGTGATTTGCAGACCCTGGCAACCGATGGGTTGTGCTTTTTGAGTCAGGCACGTGAGGCAGGTTTGGTCAATGCGGTGATTATCTGCAGTTCGATACCCGATGAGCTGGTGTATACCGTGGAGCAAATCGTAAGGCTGCAGGGCTTGGAGTGGCTGGGCAATGCAGTCCGGCCACTCGTGGCAGAGGAGCTTGCCCTGTTGTTGCAAGCTTACTGTGCAAGCGGTCGAGCCAGTCAAACCGGTATTGGACAGCCCTGTGACTCGGGATCTGAACCTGATGATGAGGACATACTCGAAGGCATCGATCGGCAAGAGTTTTGTGCCTGGTTTCAGCCAAAATTCCATCTGGGCAGTGGATTGATCCAGGGTGCCGAGGTGTTGCTCAGATGGCAGCGGGCGCAGGGGGACATGTTGTCGCCGGAGGCATTTCTTCCCGCTGTCGTTCAGTTGGGGTTGCTCGATAAGGTCTTCTTCAGAGTATTTGAGCAAGGGCTGCGTTTGCAGCAGTTTATGCAGGCGGGTGGAAATGGGTTCAACCTTGCGTTCAATCTGGATACAACGCAACTGGAATGCCCGCGCTTCGTTGACCGGATCAGGCAGGTGCTGAATAAACACCATGCAGCACCGGCAAGCCTGACGTTTGAACTTACGGAAACCGGTCTTTTGCTAGCCCCCGGGAGGTGCATGGCGAGCATGTTTGGGCTGCGCATGTTGGGTTGCAACTTGTCGATGGATGACTTTGGTGTCGGCTACTCATCGCTTGAGCGGTTGTGCCAGTTGCCGTTTAACGAGGTGAAACTGGATGGCGGTTTTATCCGCGACTTTAAGCGCAATCGCTCAGTTGCAGTGATCAGGAGTGTCCTGCACTTTGCGCGGTCTTTGGATATGCAGGTGGTTGTCGAGGGGATAGAAACCGTAGCGCAATTACGCTGCCTGCAAGGCATGGGTTGCCAGTTGGGGCAGGGGTATTTGTATGCCCGACCAATGAGCGAGGCAGAGTTGATGACCTGGACCTTTTCAGGCGATCCGTCGATATGGCGCGCAGCTTTGCACCCTGCGGGGTGAAATATTTTTACGCCGAACCCTCTCAGCGGCTGATTTTGAGGCAATCCCTATATGCATTGTCTTGTGCATCGTTCAGACTTTTCCTATGTTTTTAATGATTAAAACGTGAGCGATCCGGAGACAAAGAATGCAGTTTTCTGTTGTCACACCCTTACGTGTTGCCGTGCTGGATGATCATTCTCTTATTCGACTGGCCTTGAACTCGCGGCTGAGCCGGGAGACTGACCTGGCGGTGGTCGGCGTGTACAGCGCAAGCGCCGAGTTGATTTCGGCCCTGCGGGTGCAGACGATTGATCTATTGGTACTGGACTATCAATTGCATGATGGCGAGCTGGATGGTCTGAACCTGATTCGCTTGCTGCGAAAGCAATATCCGCAACTGCTTATCCTCATTTCTTCTTCGGCGGAGAAGCCTGCAATAGTCAAGCTAGCCATTGGCGCAGGCGCGAATGGTTTCTTGGGGAAGTCTCAACCGGTTGACGATCTCATCCTGGCCATTCGCACCGTGGCATCGGGGCAGTTGTACCTGTCGTCGATGATGGCCCATGAACTCGACAAAAAGCCGATTCCTGGCCATGAGCGCCCCTGTGACACGGGCGAAGACCCGGCTGGCGATACCTTGCTCGTCGGTAACGTTGCGCTTTCACCCAAAGAGCGTGAGGTGCTGCGGTGTTGCCTGGAGGGCATGCAGGTTTCGCAGATTGCACTCAAATTCATGCGCAGCCCTAAAACCATCAGCGGGCAGAAGCAGGCGGCCTTCAGAAAGCTGGGTATACGCACCGATCTTGAATTGTTCAGGTTGCAACACAACCTCGATCAGCAGTGATTGCACCCTGGTTGATACACAACGGAGTTGTAACAGGGGTTGCGGTATCACTTGGCGCTGCCATTAAACGCGCGGTGTTAGCGATCGTTGTGATGCATTTTTTTCCATATGATTCGCTGCTTGCAGCCAACGACGAGGGGCTGCTGCGGCTGGAGGAGCGTGATTACTGCCCAGCGGCGCAAGTCTCTCTTGCCAATGATGACTGGCAGTGGCTCAGGCAAAAGCGTGCATTGGTGATTGGCGTCGCCCAACCCGATTACCCGCCTTTTGAGATGACCGCGGGTTCCCCGTTTTACGAGGGTATTACTGCAGACGTAGTGTGCTATTTGGGGCAAACACTTCATATCGATACAAAGCTTCGCCGCTTTGCTGATCGGGGCAGTGCGTTGGCCGCACTCGAACGTGGCGAAATTGATCTGTTGGGCAGCTCCAGCGCTCTTGAGGTACTTGGCAATAATGCGCTACTCAGTAAACCTTATGTGCAAGACCAGCCAGCCCTATTTGTCCGTTACGCAGATCAGCAACCGTTGCCGTCCAACCTGGCAGGAAAGCGCATAGCGGTAGCTGCGGACTATCTCCCCTACAGCCAGCTTGCAATACGGTATCCCGATGCCCGGTTTATTGCTTACGCATCACGTAACCTGGCTTTGGCTGCGCTCGCGTTCGGCGGTCTTGATGGTTACCTGGGAGACGGGTTGTCGAGCAACTATCTGATCAACTTGAATTATTTCAACGATGTGCGTCTTGAGCGTTTTGTCGATGTGCACAGTGGCGGCTTCGCGTTCGCCATTCAGCCTGGCAACACACGGTTGAAAACGGTGCTGGACAGTGCAATCAGCGCAATGGACGAAAAGAGTCTGCAGCAGATCGTGAAACGCTGGTCCGGGGGTGGGGCCATGCTATCGGCCCGGCAAATTGACCTGTCGATCAATGAGCAACGCTGGATAGAGCGTCACCCGGTTGTGCGTTTCGTGGTTAATGATGACTTGGCGCCTTTTGCTTTCTTTGATGCCGAGGGGCGTTTTAGTGGAATGAGTTCGGAACTGCTGGAGTTGATTAACAGGCGTACGGGGGTGCAATTTGTAGCGGTTCGCACTGACAGTTTTGCCAGCCTGCTCAGCTCTCTGTCGGATAACAGCGCGGATCTGACCTTGGCTGCGCACACGGCTGAGCGTGAGAGCAGCCTGCGGTTCAGCAAGCCCTTTATGTTCAGTTCGTTTGTGATTGTCACCCGTGACGTGGCCGACCCGCCTTCAAGTCTTCAGGGTTTGCGTGGCAAGCGGGTCGCTGTGCCGATGATGGCGGCCGAGCGCAACGTGCTGGGTACCTACAAGGATATCGAAGTCTGAATCGCCCCAGGTTTCCTAGACACTCTCCAGGCTCGCTGCGTAACGCTTTTCAAACTCTACCGGTGACAGCTGATTGTTGAAACTGT